>JALGYA010000248.1 GCA_029824475.1 Fimbriimonadia bacterium
CTGCGTGTTTTGAGTTCACGAACGCCATGACTTCGTCGGAGTCATCGAAGGCGAGAATCGCCGGTCCATGTTCGGCCAATGCACCTCGCAGGACAGGAGCAACAGTCTTCAGAACCTCGTCTTTGTACGATGCGCTGATGGTCGAAACAACAGCCTTCTCATCTTCGATTGCGGTCTGCTTGTCTAGGAATGCTTGAGCCTCGCGGATGATCCGGATCGTGTTGTCATACGACTCCTTTGAAGTTGCGCCCCAAGTGACGAGGCCATGCTTGCCCATCACGACACATTCGATCTGCGGGTTGTTTCTGACCGCTGCGCCAATCTCTTGACTTAGGGTGAAGCCTGGCCGAATGTAGCCGACCCAAGCAGCGCGGTCTCCATAGATCTCACGCATCAGCTCTTCCCCACCCGGGGTGCAGGCGATGGAGATGATGGCGTCCGGGTGCGTGTGATCGACGTGCTTACCAGGGACGAAGGCGTGCAGGAGAGTCTCGATGCTCTGGCGCGGGCGACCTCGTTCGTAGGTTGTTGCGTCGAGATACTCGATCATCTCTTCGTCAGACATCGATTCCCGCTCGAACAGCGGCAGGACTTCATCGAGCTTTAGACCCGCAAATCCCTTGGTCGTGATGTCAGCTATATCTGAGCCGGAGCCCTTGACCCATAACACTGGACATGGCCGCCCCATGTGATCTGTGCCTTGATCCTTGGTGCTTGTATTGCCGCCAAAGATGTTGACGAGCGTCCTGTCGCCCCCGAGCAGTCGGGAGCGGTAGGCCAAGGACTCTAGGCCATCCCCTTCGGGGGCCTCAGCGTCATTCCATCGATTCACTGGATTGTTGTTCATTCTTGTCTGTCTTCTTATTCGGTGGGGTAGCCGCCGCCAGCGTCTGCTGTACCGCGGGTCTCAATCGCCTGTTTCAAGTGGCGACTGCTCTGTAATTCTCTGATCGG
Organism: Fimbriimonadia bacterium; assembly: GCA_029824475.1. Lineage (GTDB taxonomy): Bacteria > Armatimonadota > Fimbriimonadia > Fimbriimonadales > Fimbriimonadaceae > JALGXY01. Next base: position 955 of record JALGYA010000248.1, read on the forward strand.
ATCGATTGGAAGGCCTTGATGCTCACGGAACTCACGAATGAGCGGTCTGACGTCTGTTTGAAAGGCCTCGTTCAGAAGGCGGTGTGCTCCGAGGATGTCACCAGCTTCCTGAGCTCTGGCCAGTACCGCCTGATCGACTATGAGAGCCTTGGCGAATGCCTCCTGGCAGTTCAGAACACTCTGAACCATCGCTTCAAGCTTCGGCTCGATGTTGTGGCTCTGATCAATCATGTAGGCGACGTTCTGGGCCGTTTTGGCAACCTGTTGATCATCATCACCATCTGCCGCAACCAACTCGTTGTAGATGCAGAACAGCTCGTACGGATTCGTCGTCCCGACGATCAAGTCGTCGTCTGCATACCGGCGCGCATTGAAGTGGAATCCACCCAGTTTTCCTTCATCCAGCAGCATCGCCACGATAGCCTCGATGTTGGTGCTCTGAGCGTGATGCCCAAGGTCAACAAGCACTTGTGCCTTCGGCCCAAGTGCCTGACAGTGGATGAGGGCGATGCCCCAATCAAACACATCGGTGAAGTAGAACGAGGGCTCGAAGAACTTGTATTCAAGCAGCATCCGCTTCCCTTCCGGGAGATGGTCATAGACCGTCTGGAGTGACTCCCGCACAACGCGTTTCCGGCGGCGGAAGTTGTCTTGCCCAGCATAGTTGATGCCGTCAGCAAACCAGAGGCTCAGGTCACGGGAGCCCGTCTGATTCATGATCTCGACGCACTCCAAGAGGTGCTCCACAGCACCGGCCCTCACTGCAGGATCGGGATTTGCGATCGAGCCGAGCTTGTACTCGTCCTTTTGGAAGACGTTCGGGTTGATCGCGCCGAGCTTTATTCCTTTCGATTCAGCGTATCCTGCCAGCTCAGTAAAGTCAGAAACCTTGTCCCACGGGATGTGCAGCGCGATGGATGGCGCGATGCCCGTGATCCGGTGAACTTCCGCGGCATCATCAATTTTCTCCCAGACGGTCCGTGCCGCGCCAGGGGCTGCGAAAGTCTTGAATCTCGTCCCCGAGTTGCCGTAACCCCAGCTGGGAGTCTCGATAGCTTGGTTCGCCAGGGCGGAGAAGAGGGTCGACTTGTCTTTCATCAGTTGAAGTTTCCGCTTGGTCAAGGGCAGTGACCACGTGGCCGTGGCAAATCAGCGAATTCGGATCCGCCTCCCCATGCTATCACCAAAGCGTTCACAAACGGTTGTGAGATTGGGAACCGATGTTATATCCTGTCACGACATGCCCACCGAGGCTCCGCCTTCACCCAACGGAATCGCGAAAGCACTCTCATGCGAAGGGGTCAACCTCTCCTTTGCTGGCTTTCAGGTCCTGAAGGATGTGAGCTTCTGCCTACAACCGGGGAGAATCCATGCGATCACTGGCGAGAACGGTGCAGGAAAGTCGTCCTTAGCGAAGATTCTTGCGGGCATCTACCACGCGGATTCAGGTTCCGTGCTTCTTGGGGATGAGCAACTGCGGCTCAATTCACCAAAGGCTGCTCAGCATGCTGGGATCTCTCTGATCCATCAAGAGCCTCTGCCATTTGAAGAGCTCACTGTGGCCGAAAGCATTCTTGCTGGCAACCTGCCAACAAGGTATGGACTCGTGGATTGGCCCGCTGTCCGGCAAAAGGCGAAGGACACCCTTGAGGGACTGGGCATCTCGCTTGATGTCACTCGTAAAGCTGAAGGCCTTTCGATCGCAGACCAGCAGCTCTTGGAGTTGGCCTGCGCGATGGCGCTCGACGCCCGGTACCTGATCTTTGACGAGACGACGGCTCCCTTGACGCCGAACGAGACGGAAAACCTATTCAAGGTGATCCGGAGGCTTGCCGCGGAAGGGTGTGCAATAGGGATCGTCACGCACCATATGCATGAGGTGTTTGAGATTGCGGACGAGATCACCGTATTGCGCGATGGTGAGACAGTCGCCCATCTGGAGACGTCGGAATCGAGCCCTTCGGAAGTCATCCATCTCATGGTCGGGCGTGAATTTGAGGCACGGTCAGGAACTGATAGAACAACCGGCGACGAAACTGTCTTGGAAGTGGCAGACCTGAGCGGACCCGGATTCCAAGAAGTCAGTTTTGAGGTTCGAAGAGGGGAGATTTTCGGCCTGGCAGGCCTCGTCGGTGCGGGGCGGTCCGAAGTGACTCGCTCGATTTTTGGAATCGCTCCGATCTTCAGCGGCCAAGTGCTCCTCGAAAGCGATCCCCTTTCGCCAGAAGCGACCAACCAGGCGATGAAGCGAGGTTTGGCCCTCGTTCCAGAAGACAGGAGGGCCAGCGGTCTGTTTCCAGGGCGCCCGGTCCGAGAAAACGCCTCTGTGACAACGCTGGCTAAGCATCTCAGCCGCTTCCGGCTCATCAACCAGAAGTCGGAGACAACGGACGCTCAGGCCGTGCTGAAGACGCTCAACACGTCTATGCGAAACACCGAGCAGCCAGTCGCTGATCTGAGCGGAGGCAATCAGCAGAAGGTGGTGCTGGGCAGATGGCTCATGTCACGTCCCAAGGTGCTGATACTCGACGAACCCACGCGAGGCGTCGATATCGGCGCCAAAGCCGATGTACACGACCAGATTGAGAAACTGGCAAGCCAAGGAGTCTCCATTCTTCTTGTCTCAAGCGACTTGCCAGAGGTTATGGCTCTGTGCGACCGTGTCGGGATCATGCGACGTGGCAGGCTTGTCGGGACACTTGAGCGCGATGAACTGACAGAGGAGCGCATCATGGAGCATGCCGCCTCATGAAGCCAGCTGTGCTGAAGCTGCTTTGTGTCGTAGTGGCTGCGGTGCTGCTTTGGGTAGTGCTGCCTAACCTCTTTGCAAATCAGTCGATCAACAGCATGCTCGCATGGCTGCCGCTGATCCTCCTCGTCGCCCTCGGGCAGATGGTGGTC
>JALGYA010000249.1 GCA_029824475.1 Fimbriimonadia bacterium
AGACCGTCGGCCAGATTCGTGTACATGTTCGACCAGGAGAGCCCCGAAGGCCTCTCCATCAGCCGCTCGATAAGCTGTAACCGAGCCTGTGCCGCATTTGACGAACTCATTGCACTTCTGGAGAGTCTGACCGATGAGCGGCAATCATCTCCAGGTCGGCACAGAGCTGACGGTCGATTGTTACGGCAAACGGGGCAATGAGAATGGAGAGGCAGATGCCAGCAGCACCCATGGCCGCACCGATGGAAGTGAGGGTAATTGCGGCGACTTCTGCTGTGCTGCGACGCGCAGCTCCTGCCCAGAGCCCGGCGAGCCCTATCGGGAATGCCAAGCAGGCCATGGAGGCTGCGGCCAGGACTCGAATGTCAGATATTCGCGATGCGGTCTGCCCGATTGATGGCCAGATTGCTCTTCCTGCGCCTGTCAAACCGATGAGGAACAGAGCGGCGAAAATGGCGCCCAGCGCACCAGAAATCCAGGCTGTGTAAGTCATGCCCATCGAGAGACGACGTGGGGAAGTCTTGCCGCCCTCCGGACCGAGTATCGGCAACGTCAGACAGACGAGGACAAAGAGCGATGCCGTCAACTGAGAGGTAACGAAATAGACCGCGACACCGCCAACGCTGCCGATTCCGATGCCGACAGCAATAGGAATCGACTTGGTTTCGAGCCCGAAATCGACCAGGCGCTGGCCCAGGAACCAGATAAGGACTCCCATGAGACCAGCCATGATGAGCGTTCCTGGCAGGGCCGCAGTGGCAGCTGACAGCAGAAGAAGTCTGTCGAATAGAAGGGATTGTTCCGCGAGGTCAGACAGGCCTTCGCCCAGGGAACCGGCGAGGTTGAGGACTGGCTCTAGGTCTTCATCGGGCGCAGCGCTGATCAGCTCGGATCTCGCAGCGAGCCACTCTTCTTCCGTAGTGATGTCCCTGCCGCCACGAATGGCCGCGCGGATCAGCAGCCGGCCTGCGACTTGGCCGCGGATCGTGCCTGAACCAAAGAGAATCAGCTGACCTGCCTTCGCAGACTCAATTCGGGCCGCAGTGTCGCCTGTGTGGCAGAGCTTTCGGCCATAGGCGGCAGCGAGAACTTCTGGAGCGCCGGATCGTCGGGAGAGAACAAAGCCACAGTGCCACGCGAAGGGATGGCTGTACTCTTCGTCCATTGCATTCTGGAGGTCCTTCAACCTCGCCTCTTCAAGACGAACCCAGCTGGTCTTGCTTGAGGCCTCCGCCCATGATTTCCTCGCCGCGTTCGGGCTTCCCAGATCATCGAGCATGGCAGCTCCCACAAGCCCCCAGTAAGCGTTGTCCGGCTGTTCTTCTGCGCCAACTTGCGCGATCTCCGCTAGATAGAGAAGCTGGCTTCTTTCAACAGGCTCGCCACCCATCAGCTTCTCAGCGCCGGAAGTGAGCCAGATGTCTGCGGACTCAGCTGAGTCGATGCGTGGCGCTGAAGTCAGGTTCTCAAGGAGAGTCTGGGTGTCAGCTGCGGACTTGCTCGGCCCATAACTGAATAGACCATGCAGCATCAAGGGGCGGACGGCGGGATGAATGAAGAGAACGAGCACCGCTCCCACCAATGCTCCCAGGAGAGCTCTCCAGGGCGAACGCATTCGCCGCGCCTACTCGGACATTCCGATCAGGTCTGGAGTGCCCAACGCCTGGGCTGCGTCCTGCTGGTGGATTGGCATCTGTTCGCCAGAACCTGCGCTCAAAAGAAGCTGGATCATCACGAGCAGAGCAGTTGCCGCCAGAACGGCACCGCCGATGGCAGGCAGCCACCGGGCGGCTCGGGAGGGTCTGTCCTCCATCCGCCAAGCTCTCATGATATTAATCTCGAGCTCAGCTGTCGATTCCGGTTCAATTCTGCTGCTTCTCAAGGAAGCCATTGCGTCATCCATCATAGGATCGGCCTCTGCCACCGGGGGCGCAAGCTCCTCTGTCGCTCCACGCTGCAGGATGCTAGCCATCAGACAGCCTCCGGGTTCGCTTCAATCCAATATTCTCGGAATTTCTCTCTCGCTGCGTGGAGGCGTGAACGGACGGTTCCTACGGGAACCTCCATCGTCTCGGCAATCTCGTCGTAGCTGAACTGCTCCATCTCTCGCAGAACGAGTGTGAGCCTCAGTTCCGGGGAGAGCTTCTCAAGCAGCTTCTCAACCACGACTTTTGTCTCCACTTCGGTCCCGCGTGATGGGGAAGTGCCTTCAACGATGCCTGGCTGCGACTTTCTGGATCTCAGCCGGTCCATGCAGAGCCTAATGCAGATGCGATAGAGGAAGCCAGAGAAAGCCTTGTCGTCTCGGAGCTTGTGAATCTCTCGGAATGCCTTGAGGAAGGCTTCCTGTGCGGCATCTTCAGCCTCGTGAGTGTCGCGCAGGATATTTGAAGCGGCTCTGAGCAGGCGGCGTCGATGACGGCCAACTAAAAGAGTCATGGCTGCTTCATCACCGGTGCGAACGCGCACTACCCAGCGGCGTTCTTCGGCGGCAATCTCAGATGGTGAGAGTAATGGAGAGGCTTGGCTCAGCATGCTTCGACCCTGGTCCTACTGCGTTAGACGGCCCTATTGTGCCAGAAAGTTCGAGCAGGGCGGAGACATCGCGGCGGTAAAATCCACCTGGCCATGCTCTTTCTCCCCCCAATTCTGCCGGTTTTGCCTGCGGCAGTCTCCGTGGCCGTGCAGCAGGACCAGGGTGGAGTCAAGGATTTTGGAGGCGTCACGATCGCCTACACAGAGCTCAGCGGAGACTTTGAATCGGGCGTCATTGAGGCTACGGGGACCGTAGTGATCACCAAAGGTGAGACCGTTGTCACCTGCCCGAAAGTCACCATTTGGCAGGACGAAGGCCGTGCCTTGGCGAGCGGACCAGTCCTGCTCACAGACCCTGCCGGTTCAGTTGAAGCGGCAGAGATCGAGATTTTTTGGGCGACAGCAGCTGAGGAGCCTGATCCAAATCGGCTGAAAGCCCGGGCAGAGGATGCACACGTGCGCATCGGGCCAGTCCAGGTCTTTGCAGCCTCCGTCGAGATTCGAAAGGATCTATGGACCATCCTGAACGGCCACGGCCTGCTGACCAGAAAGGACTCATCGCCGGTACGGATCTCGGCTGACTCGCTCGATATTGTCCCTGGCGAATCAGGGACCGCGAAGCGGATATTCTTCACGGTCTTCGGCACGCACATCGGGCCGATCCCTCAATACACGTTCCTGCTGGACGAGAGATTTGTGGGGCTGATGCTGCCTGTACTCACGATGAGCTCAGACTCACAGATTGGGTTTTCTTGGGGGCATGCCTTGAAGCTCTCTGACCGGTCAGCGCTAGGCACCGATTGGGCTGCGTTCCCCGGGCAGTTTCCAACCTTTGGAATGACCTACTCCTACAGCCCACTGGAAAAGGGTGTATCGAGAGCGCGGCTCCGCCCGGAAACGGATATGGGAGAACGTGCCGCCAACGGCTGGTTCAACACGATCCGGATGAAGACACCTGAAGATGAGGAGATTCGGCTGAGGCGAAAACGGCTGAGCTACAGCCTTTCAACATCCTGGAACACACGGGCATACGCCCGCCCCATCGATATCAGGAGCGTCTCCAAGTTGGCGGAAGCCACGCTGGAAATCGGAGGAGGGACTGAAGACGGCTACGGCTACATGCTCCAGACACGGCTGCAGCGGATCAGGCCTGATTCGAGTACGGCATTCTTGAACCGAGCTGAGCTGGTCGCCTCCACGCAGGCTCCCATCGTGAAATTGACAGACGATCTTGACCTGCGGCTGAGATCAGACGTATTTGGAACAGTGAGCGAAAAAAGCGAGTTCGGATGGGTTCGC
>JALGYA010000041.1 GCA_029824475.1 Fimbriimonadia bacterium
CCCCAGGAAAATCATCGCCCCAACCGCCAGGTTCGTGCCGCAGCGTGGATGCAGTCTCGGCATCCGCTTGACAGCCTCAAGCTCAAGCGGCTCTCCCCGCTCCACGGCATGAACCACCTTGTGTTCTGCCCCGTGTATTCCTGCAATCGGCGAAATCCGCAGCGCGATAAGGAACAGGATCGTTGCTCCTCCATTCGTAATCAGCGGCTGGAGCTTGAGAGGGGCGAGGTCGGCCACGTATGACATCGCAATAGTGGCGATGATGAGCGCGCTGAACATCACCACTCCGGTAAGCATCAGCGAAAACGGCCCCACTCCTGCACCTATCGAGCCGTTCGTGAGATAGACACCGTGTGGGGTCGCCATCCCACCGATCATCTTCGGTCGGTGCTGAATCACAGGCACCCTGCCCAAATTCGAAGGGCTCATCACCCCGATCGGCGCGCCTTCCGCACTCAAGACCACGAGGATCGTGTGCCCCGTGTCGTGCATCAAACGCATCGCCTCAACCCCAAGCGCATTCGCCTGGATTGTCGGGTGTTTTTCAGCGATAAACCTGAGCAGATGGTCCGTCGGCAGTGCGCCATCACCCAATGCCCGCAAGAGGCTCGCCTCGTCAATGACTCCTACGAGAGTCTCTCCGTCGCAAACAGGAAGCAGCGACGTGCCAAGCTCCGACATCAGATCCGCCGCCCGCTGGAGCGACGCCTCAGCCTCAATAACACCCGTCCGGCGGCAGAGCGCGCCGACAGGCATTCTCATCGGGTCAGATCCAAAGAGCGGCGAAGCCATGGGAGCCCCCCAAGTCTACCGCCGGGCTACTTCCACTGGAAGTTGTCGGTCTCGCCGATGATCCAGATGATTCCTGCGGCCGTGCCCAGGTCGATGACAGCAGAGAGCAGCATTTCGATCGTTGACAAAAACGAGCCGAAGAACAGCAAAGGAATCGACATGACAAGCCCGATGAGGCCGAACACGAGCTGCAGCCCGCAGAAGAAGTTGACGATTCCGCGAATGATCTCGATCTTGGCCAGGAAGCCGATCGCAAAAAGAATCTTAAGCGAGAGCATCACGACGATAACCTGCTCGAACACCCCAAACTCCAGCGACTCCCCAGCAACGGCGGGTGCAATCACCATCATCTGAATCCCATCCCAAATCGCCGAGCCGATCCAGATTAGGCCGAGCATGTTGTAGATCAGCTTGATATGGCTGTGGCTGAGTCCCGTTCCGGTTTCGCCGTCCTTTCTGTTCGGCCGATCCACCGCAATCAGGTCGGCCCCGCAGAATTGGCACTCATCCATGAAATCCGGCACAGTCTGGCCGCAGTGAGGGTTGGGGCATTGAATCATCGTATCTCTCCGTTCTCCATTTCATTAAACTACGGATTGTGCGCTGATGAGGTTGGAAATCTTAATTTTCTACAAAAAAGCGGCTGACCCGAAGGTCAGCCGCACTGAGTAGAGGAGTGGTCTTGAAGCCTAGCGTCCGCGGTGCGCGCTGCCGCCTCGATGACTGCTCCTGTGTCCATTGGAGTGGCCGTGGCGCTGGCCGCCTCTATGACTGCCATTCCGTTCCTTGAACTGGCTGCCACGCTGGCCATTGCGATGGCTGGACTTTCGTCCGTTGAACTGGCTGCCACGCTGGCCATTGCGATGGCTGCTATTCCGTCCGTTGAACTGGCTGCCACGCTGGCCGTTTCGATGGCTGGCACTCCGTCCGTTGAACTGGCTGCCACGCTGGCGTTGCATGTGTCTTGGTGCAAGGCGGCCATGCTCGCCGCCATTCCTGCCGGCCTCATGCTTGCCCTTCAGCGGCAGCTGTTCTGTCGCGGCCATGCTCATGCTGGCCAGAATGCCGAGAACTGCGAGTGTGAGAAGTTTCTTCATGATGGTTTCCTTTCTGGAAATTGCCCGATTCTTGTCGGTCCTGACTTATCTTTCGATTTCGGTGTGAGGAAGCTATGAGGTCCCATAGAATCCCGAATATTTCTGTATTGCCTCTCTGTGCAATGCCACTTGGGGATTGCCCTTAGCACCAAAAAAAGCGGCTGACCCGAAGGTCAGCCGCACTCAGTAGAGGAATGGTCTTGAAGCCTAGCGGTTGATGCCGCCGCCACCGCCGCCGCGTCGTCCGCCGCCTCGTTTTCCGCCTTCCTGGCCGTCACGAGGAGCTCGTCGCTCCATCTTCTCGAACTTGAAGGTTTCACCCTGCATGCTCTTCCAGGTCTTCTTCTGCTTCGATGTCAGCAGAGCCTCGATCTTCTCATTGATCTGCTTCTTCTTCGCTTCCATCTCTTCAGGATTCATGGGAGCAGGAGGAGCACCAGGTCCACCCTGGAATCCGCCCTGACGGCCCTGTCGCTGTCCACGGACACCATCCTGGCCGCCGCGTCGCTGCCGGTCAGCACCTTCGCGCCCGCCTCTCTGGCCGTCGCCGCGCCCCATCACTTCGCCGATGATGCCGCGAATCTCGCGATGCTGCTCATCAGAGATGCCAACTTTGTCAGCAACGTCGGGCCGCATGAGCGCCATGGCACCCTGGAACTGAAGATTCAGCTCGTCGTAGCGCTTTTCCTGCCGGTCGTTCAAGATCGACTTGAAGTCGGGGCCACCCGGTCCACCGGGACCTCGCTGACCGCGAACTTCGCCGCCACGCTGACCACCACGCTGACCGCGAACTTCGCCGCCACGCTGGCCGCCACGAACTGGGCCGCCCTGAGGAGGCTGCGGGCCGCCGCGTCGCATCATGCCGTGCAGCTTCTCGATCTGCTCTTCAGAGAGCTTCAGCTCCTTCTGCACGTCCGGTCTCATCAGGAGGTTCGGGCCGCGCTGCATCATCATGCCTGGGCCACCCTGCGGCCCACCCGGTCCAAAGTTGCCAGCTGGGGGGCCGCCCTGGCGTCCGCCCTGCGGCGGGCGCTGTGCTGTCGCGACCAGGCTCATGCTGGCCAGAAGTCCGAGAACTGCCATTGTTCGAATCTGTTTCATTCTGATCTCCTGTCTCTGTCTTGCCCGAAAATCTTCGGTTCTGGCTTATCTTCCGATATCCGTATGAGGAACTTATGAGGACCCATCGGTTCCGGGCCATTTCGGCAGAAAAACTCTCACAACCGTTCCTTTTCCTGCCTCACTCTCAATCTCAAGCCTTCCACCCATCGCTTCTGTGAGCGATTTCGTAATCGCCAATCCTAAGCCTGTTCCGCCGCTCGCCCGGCTCCTAGCTGAGTCGGCTCTGTAGAATCTCTCCGTGATTTGCGGCAGGTCTGCAGCAGGAATGCCGTCTCCATTGTCCCGGACCTCCAGCCGCGCCCACTGCTTGTTTTCACTCGCCGTGACGATGATCTCACCGTCCGGTGCTGTGTGACGCTTTGCATTGCCGATCAAGTTGGCCGCGATCCGGACAACAGAAGCCTGGTCAGCCTCCGCAATCCCCTCACCGCTCACCGCAACCCTGGGATCACCATCCGGCACGGCTTCGATCGCAGCCTTCAGCGCGACGCGCTCCTTCTTGAGCGTCAATCCCTGCGCGTCCGCCCTCGCCAGCATCAGCAGCTGGTCAATCAAGGCCGTCATCGCCTCGGCGCTCTGGTCCGCTGTCTCCAGCGCCTCTCGCAAGTCCGTCTCGCTTGTCTTCTGAGATAACGCTGCACTGACCGCGATCTTCATCCTTGCTAGCGGAGTCCGCAATTCGTGGGACGCGTCCGCGGAGAACCTCGCCTGCAGCTCAAACGCCTCCTGCAGCTTCGCATACGCCGCCTCCCTGTCTTGGAATGAAGCGTCCAGCCGATCGAGCATCTCATTGAACGCTCCGCCCAACTCTGAAAACTCATCATCCCCTTCGGTCTCCAGGCGCCTTGAAAGACTGCTCCCGCCAATCTCAGTGGCAGTCAGAGCCATCTTCTTAACCGGCCGCAAGGCGCGGCCAGCCAGCAGCCAACCACCACCACCGGCGATCAAGAGCGCAAGCGGAATCAGCAGCAGCAGCGTCGACCGCTGCTCCGCCATCAGCAGCTCCAAATCATCCAGTTCCCGCGCAAGCTGCACAACAGACTCAACCTGATTGCCGCGCCGCACCGGCACGGAGACAACCCTCAGCCTGCGGCCTTCAACATCGATCGTCTCAGAGCCGCGGTTACCGCTTAGAGACGACTCCAGCAGCGCCTGGCTCCACGCTCCGTCCCCCTCCTGGCCGCCCAACGCTCTTCCATCCCGACCGATCCAACGCGGTCTGCGGATGTTTGCCAGCTCATCGCCTTCGGTGAAGAAGTCCGGTGGAGCTGGCGGCTGCCCTTGAAGCTGCCCGCCGCCTCTCCTTCGAAATCCGCCGCCAGCGGGTCCTGATTCTGGAGCTCGGGGACCACCCTGACCTACGCGACCCTGACGTCCGATCGGGGGCCCGCCCAGCCGAACACCGCCGGCAATCTGACGCGCCCGATCAAAGAGATCCTGATCAAACGCACCCTGAACCCTCGACTGTGCCGCAGACAAGAATCCAAACCCAAACAGCACCAACACAGCAAACAGAACCCCGCTCATCCAGAGCGTGATCTTCATCCTGACGGTGATCGGGCGCAGCTTCATGATTCGTGTGATGTCAATCGGTATCCCAGGCCGTGGACAGTGTGAATCAACTGCGTCTGCCCTGGCGCGTCAACCTTCTTTCTGAGTGAAGAGACGTGGAAGTTGACCGTGTTAGGCAAAGCCTCTTCGGCATTCCAGACGCGCTCCAGGATTGCCTCCCTTGTTAAAACCTGGCCAGCATTCCGCATCAACGCCTCCAACAATTCGTGCTCACGGGGTGTCAAAGAGAGCTGCTTGCCCGCCCGCGCTGCCGTGTGAGTCCCCGTATCCAGCGACAGGTCATCGACATGCAGCACCGACTCCTTGCGAGCTGATTCTCGGCGAGCCAAAGCGTGCATCCGGGCCTCCAGCTCTGCAAAGTCAAACGGCTTGACCAGATAGTCATCTGCGCCCAAGTTGAGCCCTTTCACCCGATCTGGCACGTCATCTCTTGCTGTCAGCATCAGGATCGGCGTGGTCACGCCAGCGTTCCTCAGCCCCTCACAAATCTCCCACCCGTCCTTGCCGGGCAGCATCACGTCCAGGATGATCAGGCCCCAAGTTCCAAACAGCGCCTCTTCATATCCAGAGTCGCCATCCAGCCGGGCCTCAACGATCCACCCCGAGCGAGTCAACGCCTTCGTCAACTCCCGCGAGATGATCTCGTCGTCTTCGATCAGCAGAACTTTCATGCCGCAAGTCCTTTGTGCCATCTGATTATGAGGATTCCGTGAGGCCTGGGCTACCAGCGTCTGCGGATTTCAAAGACATGTTTGAGTTTTTTTTGAAAACAGATGGAAGGATTCGGCCCTTTCCGCGCTCTCTATAGATGAGGGGCAAAGTGAATTCAACTATAAAGCCTAACTACCGCCGATCAGCGTTTACGCTGATCGAACTGATCGTCGTCGTCGCAATCATTGCGACTCTTGCCGCAATCCTGTTCCCTGTCTTCAGCAAGGCTAAGGCGAGAGCATTCGATGCGGAAACCCTGACCTCGCTTCGCCAGCTCGCGGCAGCCCAAGAGCTGTACAGCGCAGATAACGACTCCAGCACCAAGCCGCACATGTTCAGCGTCAAGCTCTTGGCTGAAACACGGTATTTCGGCAAGACTCTGCTCACCGTCATAGGCGACGAAATGAAAGACGGCTACGGCAATGCCTACTACGAGCGCATGCACCAACAACGAGCTGATTTCCGATTCTCCTACGCCGACGCTTCGCCATTCCACACATACATCGAAGAGGCCTTGGAAGGCAAACACAGAGGAGCTGGTTGGGCGCTTGCGTTTGCTCATACATCGGATGAAGCAGACCATCATCTCCCCCAGTATCCAGCTAGGTTCAATCGACTGAGGTTTGACGGGTCCGCAGTACCAGGTGTCTGGAATGGTCGCACAAAGGAAGGGTGGACATGCGTCACATTTCCAGGCATGTTCCTTGACGATGTTGCTGAGCGTGAAAACGCTAAGTGCAGGAATTAGCCGTGAATCGCGCTGCACACATCTCCTGCATAGCTGCCGCTGTTGCCCTGGTCTTGCCGCTCAGCCGGTGGGCATGGTTGGCCGTATACGAAGCTGTCAGAGCCGCGGAAATCAACCGATCAGGCTGGGGCTACTTTGGCCCTGAGTTCTACTTCATGTTCGGAATCGCCTTCATCGCAGCGGCAGCTGCATTGGCAACTGGAAAGTCGCGGATCCAGACGTTTAAGCGCTTTGTCATCGCAGTTTTTGCTGTACTGGTGATCCTAACGAACATCCCTCTCTTTATTAGCGGTGTTCCCATCACATGGGGCAGATTCAAGGGCATCTTTGAATATCTGATCTGCTGGGCGTTCATCGTCCCTGCAGCCGGATGGCTCCTAGTCTTCCTGCGACAACGATGGTTCGACTTCGAGACCCTCGAAGACAAGATGGCCTAGCAGGCACCGGGCAAGAGCGAGACCTCTTGCCCGGACTCCTGCCCTCATCTCCCCCAATGCCAGTAGAATCCACCGCATGAGCTTTGTGATCCCTCCCGACGCAGTGAGCTGGATCGATGTCGCGCCCGACTCGGACTTCCCTATCCAGAACATCCCCTTCGGCCAGGCGTACATCAAGGGCAAGGGTGAAGTCCTCGTCGCCGCCATCGGCGACCAGGCACTCGTCCTCCCCGAACTCCTCGACGCAGGCCTGCTCGACATCGAAGACTATCCCGCCCTCTTCGGGTTCTACGATATCGACCGCTCAGCTCTCTACACCCTCCGTGAGCGCCTCTACGAAATCCTCCACAAGAAGAACGGCGAGCTCAGAGACAACAAGAACCTCAGAAAGCGTGCCCTCGTCCCGATCAGCAGCCTGCGGCTCCAGACCCCCATCCCGCCAGCATCCTTCGTGGACTTCTATTCCGGCATCCATCACGCGAGCAACGTCGGCCAGATGTTCCGCCCGACGATGGACCCTCTCCTGCCCAACTACCGGCACCTGCCCGTCGCCTACAACGGCCGTGCAAACACCGTCATCCCGGATGGAGTAAACGTCGTCCGCCCCAAGGGTCAAATCCTCCCACCCGATGCAGAAACCCCCATCTATGCACCCTGCAAAGGCCTCGATTTCGAACTCGAAATGGGCGTCTATGTCGCGGAAGGCCAGGACATGGGCAAGCGGATCACCTGCAAGGCAGCGGAGAGCCACATGCTCGGCATGGTCATCTGCAACGACTGGTCAGCCCGCGACATCCAGAAGTGGGAATACCAGCCCCTCGGCCCGTTTCTGGCCAAGTCTTTTGCAACAAGCGTCAGCCCTTGGATCGTCACGATGGACGCCCTCGCCCCCTTCAAAGTGGAAGGCATGGACCAGGACCCAGAAGTCCTCCCCCACCTCCGCAGACAAGGCCAGCAGCACTACGACATCCACCTCGAAGTGAGCCTCCAGTCGGAGAAGATGAAGAAGCCGCAGGTGATCTGCACTTCCAACATGAGCCACCTCTACTGGTCGATCAGCCAGCAGCTCGCGCACATGACATCCAACGGCTGCCCTGTCGATTTCGGCGACCTCTATGCAACCGGCACCATCAGCGGGCCAAAAGAAGGCGAATTCGGTTCGATGCTGGAGCTCACTTGGCGCGGCGAGAAGCCCCTCAAGCTAGAAGAGACAGGCGAAGAGCGCAAGTTCCTGCAAGACGGCGACACCATCACTATCCGGGCCTGGGGCCAGGGTGAGGGCTTCCGTGTTGGCTTCGGATCGTGCACCGGCAAGATCCTCCCGGCCAACTAGATCAGATTCAGGCGCTGGAGGCCAGAAATCGGCTCGTCAACGCAGCACGAACCGAAGCCTTCAGCGCCATAGAGATCATCAACCGGCACCACCCAGTTGCCAAACCCGACACCTTCATCATCAACAGTGAAGGCGTTGTCGTCTTCAGCTGCGAGGATCATTTCAACCTCGCTCTTGCCCAAGCCGAGCGACTCTGCCATAGCAGAGGCGATCAAAACATTCAGGAAGCCATGACGATGAACCCGCATGGCCTCATCGTAGTGCCGGATCGGCTCATGGAGACCAGCAGTAAACTTAAATGGCGCTTCAAGGCTGACAGCCTCGACAATAAACGCCGCAAGCTGCTCAACGGACGGGAAGAGGTCAGCTGTCACGCCACCTGTGCGGGCCTTGAATCCAATCTCCTCATCAACCCCAGCAGCCTTCTGCATATTCTCCGCAAGGCTCTTATCCCAAGGGAATTCTACAAATAGCTGCAGGTCTTCAATCTCAGACTTTTCAGCCTGCTTCACCAAGGCCTTTACAGCATCGGAGCCAGGCAGCTTGATCTCAAACGACTCAGCAACGATCTCCTCTGCCTCCAAGATCGCCGCAAAGTCGGCCGCAATCGACTCGCTCGCCTTAGCTGCATCCTGCACGGCCGTGCCGATAGCCGACAAGTAGAGCACCGGCTCTTCTTCGTCGTAGTCCTGACCGAGGGCCTCGATCGCAGCTTCCTGGGCTTCGCTCACTCTATGAGCAGGGCATACGAAGAGATCGACGAGCCACTCATGCTGCTCGACCGCCTGTCCATACCCGTATATGGCGCCTGCCATATCGAGTGATGCTGGAGGAAAAAGGCCAGCGAAATCGATCGCCCCACCACACAGCCTGCTCAGAGCCCGGTTCACAAAACCATTGTATCCTGGGATCGCCTTCGCGCAAAGGTATCCTGCGGCCTCATCCGCTGATGCAGCGACGCATTTGCCAAAGCTTTTCGAATTGAGGACAAAACGATGCGCGTACTGATTGCTGACGACGACCCCATTATCAGACTTGATCTGAAGCAGATGCTCCAGAATCTCGGACACGAGGTGGTAGCCGAAGCCGAGAATGGCAAGATGGCTGTAGAGCTTGCGGGCCAGCACACCCCCGACGTCTGCGTCCTTGACGTCAAGATGCCGATGATGGACGGAATCGACGCTTCAACTGCGATCGCAGGCGAAGGCATCGCCCCCGTCATCCTCCTCACCGCATACAGCGACCAAGAACTCATCGAGCGAGCCAAAGAAGCGGGAGTTTTCGGCTACCTGGTCAAGCCCTTCAAGCCGAGCGACCTCGTTCCGGCAATCGAAGTAGCCCGCAGCCGGTTCGAAAGCAGCGAGCAGCTCAAGAAGGAAGTCGGCAGCCTCGAAGAGAGCCTCGAAGCACGCAAGCTGATCGAACGCGCCAAGGGCATCCTCATGGAGCGACACGGCCTCAGCGAAGCCGACGCGTATCGCCGCATCCAGACCCAGGCGATGAACGCTCGCAAGTCGATGAAGCAGGTCGCGGACGCCCTCATCCTTGCCAGCGAAATCTGAGGCATACTCACGGCATGTCCGAGAGGCTTTGGGCGCCTTGGCGTTTTGACTACGTCACCACCGCAGACTCCAAAAAAACGGAGGGCTGCATCTTCGTCGAGCTGCCCAAGCTGGACAACGACCGCGACAACCTCATCCTCTATCGGGGCGAGTCAGCATTCGTCATGCTGAACGCCTACCCCTACTCTTCGGGCCACCTGATGGTCGCGCCTTACAAGCACACGGCGGACCTCAATGAACTCACCGATGACGAGCTTCTGGACATCCAACGGCTTATCGCGCGATGCATCGGCTGGATCACCGCCGCCTATGGCCCGCAGGGATTCAACGTCGGCGTCAACATCGGCGAGGCGGGCGGAGCAGGCATCCCGAGCCACCTCCACTGGCACATCGTTCCCCGATGGACCGGTGACACCAATTTCATGACCACTGTGAGCGGAGTAAGAGTCATCCCGCAGAGCCTGGAGTCGGCATACGACAAGCTCAAGGAGCAGGTGGACGCGGATGTCTCTTGACGAGCTGAAGGTCAAGAATGAGGCCTGCGTCGACTGCGAAATCGGCCAGATTCGAACCAATCTTGTGTTCGGTGAGGGCAATCCCGAATCCCCGCTCGTGATAGTGGGAGAAGGCCCCGGCGAGGAAGAGGACAAAACGGGCCGCCCCTTCGTCGGTCGTGCCGGCAAGATGCTCGACCAGGCTCTGGCCGACAACGGCCTCAGCCGATCCGATGTCTACATCTGCAATACGCTCAAGTGCCGCGCCTGCGAAACCGGATCGAGCGGAAGGCTCGTTAACCGACCGCCCACCAAAGAAGAGGTCGCCCAGTGCAGGCAGTGGCTTGTTCCGCAGCTCGCGGAAATCGATCCCAAAGTGATTCTGTGCATCGGCGCACCGAGCGCGAAGAACCTGATCGACAAAGACTTCAAAATCACCAAGGAGCGCGGCAAACTCTTTCCCTGCGAGTACGCAAAGACCGCAATGGCAGCGCTCCACCCAGCCTATGTTCTGCGGCGCTCCACACAGACTTACGACGGCGGATACTCTCTGATCGTCCAGGACATTGGAAGGGCATGGGAAGTGGCCCTCAAGCTGCTCGAAAAAGAGGAATCCTAACTTGACTAGACAAGATCTCGATGCCCTGCTCAAGCGGGCGCCCCTCGTCGCCAGCGTTCAAGGCAGCCCAGATTCGCCCTGCTGCGACCCTCAAGTTCTGCTCGCCATGGCCAAGGCATCTCTAGCCAACGGTGCTGAGCTTCTCCGCCTGGAAGGCATCGAAGCGATCAAGCTGATCAAGGCTGAAACCGATGCCCCAATCATGGGCCTGATCAAGAAGGTCTACCCAGACAGCGACCTCCACATCACGGCAACGATGGTAGAAGTCGAGCAGCTGATCGAAGTCGGCTGCGACATCATCTCCCTCGACGGCACTGAACGCTATCGCCCACACGGAGAACAGTTAGGGGACCTAATCAAAGCGATCCACGACGCAGGCATCCTCGCCCTCACCGACTGCGACGTCCTCGCCTCGGCTCAATACGCCGTCGCCTGCGGCGCCGATGTGGTCAACACAACCCTCGCGGGCTACACAGAAGCCACCCCGATGACCACCGGCCCCGACATGAAGCAGGTCGTCGAAATGTCAGCCGCCTTGGACATCCCAGTCATGGCCGAAGGCAGATTCTACGAGCCAGCCCAAGCCTGGGCAGCGATGAGGGTCGGCGCATCCGCCGTCGTGGTAGGCGGAGCCCTCAATGACCCCGTCAAGCAGACCAGCAGATTCTCCAAAGCGATGGTCGGTTACGGCAAGCCGGTCGGAGCAGTCGATATCGGCGGCACGTGGCTGAGGTTCGGCCTCTTCTCCCCAGACTGGAAGCTGATCAAGCTCGACCGCATCCCGATCCCCCAGACACGCACGGAGAGACTCGACTGGATTGAAGCCAAAGCCAAAGAGGCAGGAGTCGAGCGAATCGGCATCAGCTCGGGCGGCGTCATCGACCCCCAACTCGCCTACATCACCCGCGCCAAGGACTTCATCCCCGAACACGAATTCACCAGCTTCACAATCAGCGGCTGCAAGGTCTTCGCGATCAACGACGGCCTCGCCACAGCCTGGGGCCACGCCTGCCACCCCGACTATGTCGGCGGCAGAACAGCATCACTCGCCCTCGGCACAGGAGTCGGATCCGGCTTCGCCGAAGGCGACCATCTCGTCTGCAGCGAAGGCGGCATGCCGCCCGAGATCAACGACATGCAGTTCGACGCCCAGGGCACAGTCGAGGACGCCGTCGGCGGCCTCTCCTACTCCAACAGCAATGACCCCAAAGCCAAAGACCGAGCAGAGTCAGCCGCCAAGTACGCCATCGGCGTCATGCGAACGGTCTGGGCGCCAGACAACATCGTCATCGGCGGCGGCCTCGGACTGTCCAACTGGATGAGAGAAGCCCTCAAAGACGAACCAGGAGTCACCCAGAGCCCGTTCGGTGAAGACGCAGGCATCTATGGCGCAGCCGCCCTAGCCCTCTGGCCCCCGAGGAACATTTGGCCATGAGAGTCGCGGTCATAGGAGCAGGAATCCACGGCAGCTGCACAGCCCTCTCTCTGGCTGATCGTGGCCACGACGTCACCCTCTTCGATCAGTTCGGCTTCGGGCCGTCACGCGGCAGCAGCAAAGGCGCAACTCGCATCGTCCGCCAGGCTTATCCCGACGCCTTCCATGCCAAAATCCTCCTCGATGCCCACCCCATGTGGCGCTCCCTAGAACAGCGCATCGGCCAGACAATCTACAACGAGTGCGGCCTCCTCTACTTCGGCAGCGACACCGACGCAGACATCGTCGGCACCGCCAAATCCCTCGCCCAGCTCGATGTCCCCTTCGAAAGTCTCGATCCCAAAGAGACAATGCGCCGCTGGCCAAGCATGAGGCTCTCAGGAAACGAAGTCGGCATCTTTACGCCGGAAGCCGGATATGTCCTCGCCGACAAAGCCCTCGGTGGCATCCGCCGCCTCGCCGCAGCACAAGGCGCGCAGCTAACAGAACAAAAAGTCACCCAGCTCCAGGGCTTCGACAAGTACATCGTCACCACCGGCAGCTGGATCGAAGACTTCGCCCCCTTCCCGGTAGAAGTCCGCCGCCACACCTTCGCCTACATCAAAGGCCTCCACCACGGCCCAGCCTTCATCGAAGCCCACCCCATCTTCCCCTACGGATTCTCCACTGAACCAGGAGCCGACACCTTCAAAATCGGCATCCACATGCAGGGTGCTGTCCCGGACGGCCCGCACGAAGACTTCCAGCCAGACCCAGCCGCCATCGAACTGATTAGAGAAGCCGCATCGCGCAGATTCGGCATAGCAAACCCGGAAATCACCCAAGCCACTGGCTGCCCCTACACAGTCGCCAAAGATGACCTCTTCAAGCTCAAGTGGATCGATGACAACGCGATCGCAGCGAGCCCTTGCTCCGGCCATGGCTTCAAGTTCGGCCCTTGGATTGGCGAGCTGCTCGCAGACCTAATCGAGGGCAAACAGACCCTCAGCGACTGGCCGGAATTCGAGGTCGGCTAAAATGGTGCCTCAGTGCTGAAAGTCGCCTGGTATTGGTTCATCATCACCCTGATCCGTTGGGGCTTCAATCTGTTCCTGGGCGGAATCCGCAGCAAGGGCAGAGAAAACGTGCCCAAAAAGGGTCCGGTCATTCTGGCCTCGATCCATATCAGCCACCTCGACCCGCCAGCACTCGCCGCAGTCTCACCTAGAAAATTCCTCCAGATGGCCAAGAAGGAGCTGTTTGAAAAGCCGCTGTTCCGCTGGCTGATCAAGAGCCTCGGCGCCTTCCCGGTGGAGCGCGGCGCAACCGACTCCTCGGCAATTCGACACACGATCGAACTCCTCAAAAGCGGCGAAGTCATCCTCATCTTCCCTGAGGGAACAAGGGGCGACGGCGTCCATCTCGGCGAGATCCAATCAGGCATCGCCATGCTCGCCAAACGTTCAGGCGCACCAGTGGTGCCTGTCGGCACAGCGGGCCTCCACAGCAGCCTCACAAAAGAGATCAAGAAGATTCAGAGAGGCCGCGTCAATGTCCACTTTGGGACACCGATCAACTACAGCGACTTCGACGAGCTGAGCAGCGAGAAGGCCAAGCGCGTAGCGTTTTCAGAGGAGCTGACAAAGCAGCTGCTGCAGCTGACAGATGAAGCTGGTCATCCGCTTAAAATCGCTGATGATAGCTGACGCCTAGCTGCGGAGCACCGCTTCTAAACAGCCATTTCACGCTCAAATCGGGCAATGGGCGGAAGTCTGCGCCAGCAATCAGCTCCTTTGAGTCGTGCTCGGCGATCAACCGGAACTGCTCAGCAAATGGCAGCCGGACATTGAAAAACGCAGCGCCGGAATTAGCGTTCCAGAATCCGAGCGTCACCTCTGTCGGCGTATCCTGGTTGTTCTCACCATCGTTGGAAAACCGGAATGTCGCGGCCAGATAAGCACGCCGCCCGATCTCAGTCTCATCCATCAGATCCTGCACGCCAACAGCAATGCCGGGAGCCATATCAGAGAACGGCACCATGATGCTGTAGTTCAGGTCGCCCGTAATGCTCCGTGAGCCGCTGTCGGCGTCGATCATCCTCGCCGTAGCATCAAGCCCCATCATCAGACCTGTGTCGAAGAACGCGTAGTCCGCTCCGCTTCCCGATCCAAAGATGTACTCGGTCCGCACCTCGCCTGCACCCAGGGGCTTGGCAATAGGCGTATAGACGAACCTGTCTGCGGCCGCCGCACACGCAAGGACAGAGACCAGAACCGAGGTGAAAATTTTCACTAAGCGACTTTACCCAACCGGCTGCGAACGGGCCGTGAGACGGTTCAGGGTCGCCTCCATGATCGGCGCCGTCTGGGCCGAAACCGTAAACACCAGCGCCTCGCGATACACTCGCTGAGCATTGTGCTTCACGCTGTTCGCGGCTCCGCTGCTGCTCGCAACGCCCGCGTGCGCACAGCGCGCGGCCAAGTCGATCGCCCAGGCCCGGACCTGCAGACGATCTTCGACGTCCCCTCCGCCAGAAATCATCAGCTCTCTGCACTCCATCAGCTCGGCATCCAGCTTGTCCCAAGCCGTCTTGATAAACGCTGCCTGCTTCCGCTCGTAAGCCTGCAAAACGATATCAAGGCCTCCACGGGCGCATCCCAATGCAAAGAAGCCCTGCAGCAGCACGTTGATCATGTCGTTGTTCTGAATCCAGCCCGCTGGGCGGATGATCACGACGTCTTCCTCCCGGAGCAGATAGTTGTCCAGATGAGCCTGAACAGTCTGCGGACTCTCCATGGCAGCGAGCTCCATCACCTCACCAAACTTGATCGATCCGCCGTCGAGCTCTGTATCCACAAACGGTACGGGGCCAAACACGGCCCGGCCATCATCAAGCGCCGCACCGATCATAAACTCATGCATGATCCCCAGCCCGGTCACCCATGGCACGAGGCCGGTCAATCGGTAGCCTTCGTCCGTCTTCACGGCCTTGAGGATCGGCTCACCCGGCCGCCTAAGCTGGCTAAATCCGATGCCGACAAGCTTCTCGCCATTGGCCATCTTCGGCAGGTACTCGCTCCGGATTCGATCGTTGTCGCCCTTGGCAATCAGAGTGCCAGCGCTCTGGTGCTGCGTCTGAAGAAACGCGAGTGATCCACTGTATCGAGCCACGGTCTCCTGATGCTGCCGGAACTGCCGCTCCGTGAACTCAGGGCCGCCAAACTCCTTCGGGCGCCGCAGCGCCATCAGCTCCAGATCACACAGCCCCTTAAATGCCACCTTGAGGGCCTCCATATCTGAGTCAATCTGGTTAGCCATCGGCCCAACCACTTCGCGCAGATAGGTCTCGCCAGCCTCTAGGAGCTCTTCGGGTGTCTTCATTTCGCCTCTCTCTCCAGGCTGCCTCTTTCAGCCCCGTTCGTGCCAGGACAACCAGGACTTCAGGAAAATCGACCCCAAGGATCGAGCATTGTCTCAGCGCTCAATCGAAGCTTTGCTGTGCCCGGCAGCGGATCGATCAGCCCACCAGGGCCAATCACCCAGTCCTTCTCAATTCTCAGAGGAGCAGATCCATGCCACAGCGTGCTCGCTGCGGAGTCAGCTGCAATCAGGTCTGGAGCCTGCTCTCGAGCCGATTCAAAGTCCACTCGCATCA
>JALGYA010000250.1 GCA_029824475.1 Fimbriimonadia bacterium
CTTCCGCCAGAAGGCGATTGACGAAGGCCGAATCCAGCGAGATCCGCGCGGAGAGATCATAGAATTCCTCTGCCCGTCCAGCCCCATCAACTTTGCGCTCGAGAGAGATTCGATGGTGGAGGTGGCAAAGAACTACGATGTGGCTGGGATCCACTTCGACTACATTCGGTATCCGAATCGGGATGGCTGCTTCTGCGATCCATGCAGGGAGAGATTCGAAGCGATCATCGGCGAGCCGGTCAAGAACTGGCCTGCTGATGCTCTGCGAAATGGCGTGCAGCACGAGGCGTATCAGGAGTTCCGGCGCTCGAATATCACACGCTTGGTAAAGGCAGTGAGTGAAGAGGCTCGCCGTGTGAGGCCTGACATCAAGATATCGGCAGCAGTGTTCAGGAATTGGCCTGATTGCCGGGAGTCTGTCGCGCAGGACTGGGTGGCTTGGATTGAGGCTGGCTATCTCGACTTTGTCTGCCCGATGAACTACACCAACGAGCCTGCGCAGTTTGAAGAATGGAATCGCACGCAGCTTGATGCAACAGGCCATAAGATTCCGTTCTTGCCGGGGATCGGGGTGACGAGCAGCGCCTCGTCTCTGTCACCAGACAAGGTTGTCGAGCAGATCAAGATCGCCCGTTCGCAGGGCGCGGATGGGTTCACGATCTTCAATCTTGGGAGCTCGGTTCTGACGGAGACTCTGCCTTACTTGAAGCAGGGGTTGACGAGTAGACGGTGACCAGTTGGATTGACGGCCAGCGCAGCGAGAGTGACTGCAAGTTATGTCGAGAGACGATATTGGCGGTGAAGGCCCGGAGGCTTATCAGGATGGTTCGCACGGGCTGGTGCTTGCGAACCATCTCGGGATTACCGACGCAAAGGTAATGGGCAAAGCAGAAGCTTTTGCCCTGAAGGAGGCAATGCTCTGGGGCATCAATGAATATGAAGCCGACTCAGATTTCGGAATGCACCAGGTGCGAAGAATGCATGAGGAGTGGCTTGGAGACATCTACCCCTTCGCTGGTCAACTGCGAACAGTCGACCTCAGCAAGATCGGCGTCAGCTTTGCTCCCGCAGCCTACTTGGAGTCTTCAGTCGCAGAGCTGGATTTAGTTCTTAGAGCGCATACTCCCTGCGCAGGAAAAGGGTCGGCGGATCTTGTTGAGTCGATCGGGATCGTCCATGGAGAGATGATCTTTGTACACCCATTCCGGGAGGGTAATGGTCGGCTGGCTCGGTGGCTAGCTGATCTGATGGCCGCGCAAGCCGACGGCCAAATCCTGGACTGGAGATTTGAGGAAGAGACTGAGCGTCGGCAGGAGGAGTACTTCGCAGCTCTCAGAAAGTCTTTCGAGAAGGATTATTCTCCGCTGATCGCTTTGGTGAAGCAAGCGCTTGACCGCGGCTCTGCGATGTGAGATCAGACCGGCTGACGGAGATGCCCTCGCACGCAGAACTTGACACGACAGACCGAATAATCTGGGCTTCGCTGTTCTTCTTGTATGCGCGAGATTCAGAGAGCTTTTTGGCCATCGTCAGGTTCAATTTTACCCCATTGAGGGTCAGAAATTCGCCCGATAGAACGCCAGCGTCTTGTTCCAAGCGTCGCTGGCGGCCTTCTCGTTGTACCGAGCGTTGCTGGGGTTGGCGAAGGCGTGGTCGGCGTCGTACGCCTCCACTTTAAGCGAGTGTCCAGCCTTCTTCATGGCTGCCTTGAAGCCATCGACAACCTCCTTGTTCACCCAGCCATCTTTGGTTGGCCAGATCATGAGGACGGGAGCTTTGAGTTTGGACATCGCCGCCGGGGATGTGTCCGGAATTCCGTAGTAGATGACGCAGGCATCGACGTCTTTTCCACCGGCGATCGCAGTCTTGTGCGACCAGCCTCCGCCGAAGCAGTAGCCGACCGTTCCGATGCTCGAAGCCTTGTAGAGCTCGCCCTGCTTGACGGCCTTCACTGCACCGGCCGCAACGGATACCCCGTGCGCCTCCTGAACTGCGCCCATGTAAGCGCGGGCATCCGCCGGAGTCGAGGCGACCTGGCCCTTGTACATGTCGATGGCGAGAACGCCATAGCCCGTTTCTGTGTTCAGCTTTTCAGCTGTAGACTTGATGTTATCATTGAGTCCCCACCACTCGTGGACCATGATCACGACGGGCTTATCTTTGCCCTCGGGGGCCACCCAGAAGGCCTTGGCCTTGCCGCCTGTGGCGGTGGTGAATTCGGTCATCTTGCCCTTGGTGGCCTCCCATCCTTCAAGCACTTTGAGGGGGTGCATTGAGGCGAAGAGCGGGTCCTTGGCAAATTCGTTGAAGTCGCAGCAGTCGGCAGCGGCCTTCTGCTGATAGAGAGCTGCCGACAACACCATGGCGGAGATGACCATAAAAGGAGCCAACGACAACAGGCGAGAAAAGTTCCCTAGAGGTCGCTGTTCCTGCGGGCGGCTTTCTCTAGTCTCTTCTGCTGCCGGAGCGCCTTTTTGATCATCGATTTAGGCCAGGCTCCCGAGAAGGCGGACTTGGCCTCGAAGATAGAAACGATGGTTGTGATGACGCCCAGAATGATGACGATCAGCCAGCCGATGCCAGCCCGCAGCACGAACTCCCACCAGACGAATCCCTGCCAGTCGTTCTGTGCGTACCCGATCAGCTTTGTGATGGTGTAGGTGAGCGAAATAGCGCCGCTGACCAGCAGGCCGAGTTTCAAGAAGAGCTCGTCCCGCACAGCCTTGACAGCATGGGCCTTCGCGAATGGGCTCCAGTTTTTGACGAGCAGCCAGCCGATTGCAGGGCCCCAGATGGGCGCGGGTATCGACGAGATGTGGATCAGCCCGGCGAGCATGCGCTCCTTCTGGGTTGACTCCGGCATCTGCTCGGTGAGTTGCGTCGCGTCCATCTGTAATACACACGCTGCTGGGCCGCGGCCCGATGCAGAGTCCGTCATTTTACTGCGTCATTGGCACAGGTAGTATTTCAGTGTGTTATTGGGCCTGCTGATGTGCATTGCTTCTGTTCAAGATGACGGGGGACACTCGATCGCCTACGACACCCCGGCGATGACCTGGGATGAAGGCCTTCCGCTGGGCAACGGCCTACTCGGCGCGCTCGTCTGGGGGGATGGGAGACCTCTCAACATTTCACTCGACCGCACGGACCTCTGGGATCTGCGCCCGATGCCTGAGTACAGCGGGCCGGATTACAACTACAGGACCATGCGGCAGTGGGTCAATGAGGGTCGGATTGATGATCTTCACAAACTGTACGACGACCCTTACGCGATCCACCCAGGGCCCACTAAGATTCCGGCCGGGAGGATCCAGATTGATCTTCCAGAATTCAGTTCTGGCCGGACGCTGACCACGAAGCTGTTTACACGTGACGGAGTGGTGCACGGAGGTTCGGCGGATGAGGGATTCCAGGTCTTCATCGACACGGACAAACCCGTTGGAAGGATGCGGATTTTCGGCCTTCCTCACGCTTTTCCTAAACTGGTCGTCCCCGAATACTACGGAAAAGAAGCTCAAGAGAACCCGGACATGTTCAACATTGAGCTAGCTGCGCTCGGCTACGAAAAGCCTCGGATTGAGAGCGGGGAAGACTGGACGGCGTACGAGCAGGAGGGCTGGGGAGGCTTCACCTTTGCCGTCTGTGTGATGTGGACGGATAACGAAGTCGTCTGGAGCGTCACCACAAACGAGGAAGACGATGAGCCGCTCAAACAGGCGCTCAAGAACTGTCGACAGGCGATGGATGAGGGCTGGAGCAGCAGTCTGGATCGAAGCAGCGAGTGGTGGAAGACGTACTGGTCTAAGAGTGAAGTCCAAGTGCCG
>JALGYA010000042.1 GCA_029824475.1 Fimbriimonadia bacterium
GAGGGCGATTCTCATCGAGCTGCCTCCAGCTGTGCCTTGGCATAAGGGATGAGGCCGCCGGAAAGAAGAATCTGCCGCAGCGACTCGCTCATCTCTGGAATCTGCCACACATTGCTGCCGCTTGTGATTGTTCCAGATTGGAAATCAATGATCGCTTCGTCACCGGCGGCTAATGCCTCAGCGGCTTCTTCGTGGGCGATGACGAGCAGCCCGGAATTGATCGCATTGCGATAGAAGATGCGGCTGAAACTCTTGGCGATGACCGCGCTGACTCCGCAGGCGCGCAGGCAGCCAGCTGCCTGTTCACGGCTAGATCCGCAGCCCCAGTTGATCCCTCCAACAACGATGTCACCAGCCTGGACTGCGCCGGCGAAAGCTGGGTCAAGGTCTTCCAAAGCATGGGGAGCGATCTCCTCCGGCTCCTGCTTGGTGTAGGTGTACTTGCCCGGGAAGATGACGTCTGTGTTAACGCTGTCACCGTACTTCCAAATTCGGCCTGTCACCGGCTGTGAGAGATCGATGGTGGTCATACTGCTGCTCCTTCGAGCACTTCGCTCGGGGAGCCGATTCGGCCCAAGACAGCGCTTGCTGCCACCACAGCTGCAGACGCAAGATAGATGTCCGAATCAGGCGTACCCATGCGGCCTCTAAAGTTGCGATTTGCGCTGCTAATGCAGACCTCGCCAGGAGCGAGAACACCGTGGTGATTGCCCATACACGGGCCGCATCCTGGGACGCCGATCACGGCGCCAGCTCTGACAAATTCTGTGATGATCCCCTCCTCCAATCCGGCTTCCAATACCTCGCTGGAGGCGGGGACGATGAGCAGCCTGGTGCCGGCTGCCACCCTCTTTCCAGCGATGACTTTCGCCGCTTCTCGAAGGTCTTCGATTCTGCCATTTGTGCATGTGCCCAGGAACGCTTGATCGACTTTCACATTCGTCACTTCTGACACGCTGCAGGTCTTATCCACGGTGTGCGGACAAGCGATCTGCTGGCCGATTTGTGAAGCTTCAACCTCATATACTTGAACGTATTCAGCGTCTGGGCTGGGGTAGAGGGCGTCCTCTCGAACAGTCCTTGATGCTTCATCCAGCGAGACACCGGTGCGTCTGGCAAGCCGCTCAGCAAGATAGTCGAAGACAGAATCATCGGGCGGCATATAGCTGTTCTTTGCCCCGAACTCCGCCATCATATTCGCGAGTGCCATGCGGGACTCGATGCTCATTTTGAACAGGCCTTCTCCGCTGAATTCTATGCTTCTGTAAAGCCCGCCGTCAGCCCCCAGCTCGCCGATGATGTGCAGCGCCAGATCCTTGGAAGTCACCCAAGGCTGAAGCTCTCCGGTGATGACGATCTTCATCGACTCGGGCACTCGCAGCCACATCTGCCCTGTCGCCCAGATCACTGCCATTTCACTGCGCCCAATCCCTGCGCCGAAGGCGCCCATCCAGCCGAAGTGTGGAGTGTGGCTGTCAGATCCAAGAATCACCTGGCCGGGCAGAACAACCGCCTCTTCTGAAAGCACCTGGTGGCAGACGCCGCGACCGACTTCAAAGACATTCTCTACGCCCTGCTCAGCAGCAAACTCTCTGGTCTCAACGTGGTTCTGAGCGTGCTTCGGCGTCGGAGCAGGCACCGCGTGGTCCATCGTGAAGGCCATCTTCTCAGGGATGACAACGCGGTCCTGACCAAGCTTCTGCCAAATCTTGCGAATCGGGGCCGTGTTGTCGTGGCTCAGCGCCACATCCGGGCTTGCATCAAGCACCTGACCAACAGCAGCCGTTTCGTCTGACAAAGCCTTGACGTGAGCCGTGATCTCCTTAATCGTGTCGTCGTTCAGCTCTAGCCTCAACTGCTCAGCACGCGACTTAATTGCATTCCAACCCGTCAGCCTGTGCGCCACGTGAACATACCGCTCTAGCCCAAAATCGCTGGGATCCAGAATCTCGTAGGTGGACGGGTCGTTCAGGATCGCCTTGGCATGGATGCCAGCCTTGTGAGTAAACGCCGTGTAGCCCGTGATGCAGGTGTTGAACGGGATGTCGATCCCCACGCAATTGGCCACAAGGTTCTCGATTTCGCGGAGCATCGAAAGGTCGTACTTTGCCTTGACGTGCTCCTTGTCAACAGCGTAGAGCCTAGCGATAAGCCCGCCTAAAGGCGTGATGCCGTTCCGCTCACCGATCCCCAAAACTGAGGTGTCGATATGTGTCGCACCAGCCTCTAGTGCGCAGAAAGCGTTCGCGATCGCGCAGCCCGTGTCGTTGTGGCCGTGGAATTCGATGTCGCAGTGGACCACCGACCGGAGCGTGCGGACAATCTCGTAGACCTGCATCGGCGACGCCACGCCAACAGTGTCTGCAATGCCGACGCGGTTCACTCCAACTTCATCCACCGTCCGGTAGATCCTCAGCAGATCAACCAGGTTAGACCGGAAGCTGTCTTCGCTTGAGAACCTGACTTCAAGCCCCTGCTCCTTGATGTACTGAACAACTTCGATGGCAGTGTCGATGATCTGGTCGATCGACTTGCCGTGCGAAAACTCGCGGAGGATGCTGGACGTGCCGAAGACGACGTCGATGCCATCGACCCCTGTGTCGATCGCGATCTTCGCATCATCCATGTGGCAGCGGGTATGCGTGAGGATCTTGGCTTTGAAGCCCTGCTTGGCGATCCGCTCACAGTCTTTGCGGCTGCCGGGGCTGGCGGCCGGGGAGGTCAGCTCCATGTACTCAACGCCGAAGGCGTCGAGATGCTGGGCGATCTCTAGCTTTTGATCCGACGTGAAAAAGGCGTTCGCAAACTGCTCGCCTTCTCGCAGCGTCGACTCGATGATTGATGCGTCTGTCACAGACATGATTTGGGTCCAGGTTTTTGAGAGGTTTTGTGCTCATTCGAGAACAAAAAAAGACCGGGCATCCACTCTTGGATGACCGGTCCTTCTCGTTTTCCGCTGATTGGAATTAGGAAGCGACGGCTCACCCAAGGGGGAGTCGTTTTTTAGCCTCCAGTTTTTTCGCAGTCAGCTTCATTTCGGTACGACCTCTCAGCTCAGGTTCACTTCGCTGTGAGATGGCTCATTATGCGCAGCGGGGAAAAGCGGCCCGGGACCGACGGGGCTAGAAGCGCTTCGACCAGTCGAACGTGATCTTCCACGGCCGGAAGTGATCGGTGCCGAGCCCGAGCCGCACGCGGCTCAGCAGCGAGCTGCTGGACGGCAGACGGTAGACCATCTTGAGCTCGTATCGGTTTCCACCGAACGCGGAGTCATTCACCTGCGTGGCCCCGTGAAGCATGAGGCCAGGGCCGAGCGTCTTGCCGGCACGGATCATCGCCAGATCGAACGGATTGTAGTCAAAGCTGATGTAGTCGAGCCTCAGGCTCGTCGCCAGGTCGCGAGTGATCTGGCTGGTAAGGGTGGGGACAGCGAGGCTGAGGAGCGTCTGGCTGAGATCGGCTCTGTTTCCACCTCCACCGCCAATCGATCCGCCCAGAGCCTCGAACAGCTGCTGTTGGCCGAGGATTCCGAGAATCTGATCCTTGGTGAGGTCAGGGGGCTCGGAATAGGCGTCCATGTTCAGGCCTGCAGGGTCGAGCAGATCGCCTCGGAACGTGAGCTCAACATTGAACCGCTCGAACTGCCCGGTCAGCGACCTGGCCGTCACCGCAGTTGAGCCCTTCATGTCTACGTCAACGCGCACCGGTCGGTTAGTCGATTCTGCGTCGTACTGGATGTCGATCTTGCCGCCCTGCTCGATGTCAATCGGGGCGCTTGGCAGCTTCAATTCCCCTTCCTCGATCTCAACAGGTGCAGAGACTTTCATCGTCGACAGCGTCCCGTTGATCGTGCCCATTCCATGTACTGCGGCATAGCCAAGCGGGAACTCGATTCGAGCACCCCGGGCCGCCCTCACGATGAGATTGTCAACAACGAGGCCGATGTCCGATTCCGGCTTTGCGTCCGGCTCACCAAAGCTGGAAGGCATCACGACTACCAGGTCCGAGAGCCGCAGATCTCCGCCTATTCTAGGAGCCTCGAGGCTGCCGCTCAGGTTCGCTTCGCCGGTGAGGCGTCCGCTGGTCTTGAGGGTGGTGTCCTGAGCGTAATCGGGGTCCATCTCACGCTCCTCATTGAACATGAATCCATCCGTCCTGACCACGCCGTCAATTTCAGAGTCGCTCAGGAGCGAAGCCAGCTTGAGGCCATCGTTGGGCGAAGGCCAGGAGACCGAAGTGCTGGTGGACATAGAGCCTCCCAGCGAACTGACAGCAGACGAAGAGATCATTGCGCCGTCTTCCTGCAGTGAGAGGTCCAGCTTATAGTCAAGGGCTGAAGTTGAGAGGCCCGCAAAGACCGCCTTCTCGCCAGCGGCACTGATAGTCCCTTCCAGGTTCCAGGCGCCCGCAGACCCAGTGAGCAGAGCACTCCCGTGAACCGTGCCAGTGCTCTGGTCCGGATCGAGCGCAGGGATCAGTTCAGTCAACTCGGAGACTGGCCGATTTTTCAGGTCAAGACTGGCCGTAATCGACGCTGGGTTGTCACCAAAGTCAGGCTTTACAAAGGCGTCCAGCGGGGCGTCCAACTCAAGATCAGCCTCAAATCCTAGCCCTGACAGAATGCCGGAGGCCGTGACGACTCGATCAGGGCTCAGCCCACCCTGAAGCGAAGCATTGAGAGAGCCTCGGGCCTCGCCGTCCTCCTCACCACCTAAAAGATGCCGCTGATCGTCCGAGTCGATCCAGCCGAGGACTTCAACCGCTGCGGATGCCTGCAGCTCCGGTGCATCCGTCGACCCCTTCGCCAAGACTGTCGCTTGGCCGACCGTACCGATGATGTCGGGCATCTTCGGATAGAGCACCGACATCCACGCGAGATCAAACTTAGTTAGGTCACCGAATAGATCGAGGCTGCCATCCCGGCCGATGACTCCTCTGCCGCTGAAGACGCCAGTCGCCTTGCCAGGGCTCTCCCACGATGCGGTGGCAATGTGCCATTCGCCGGCGAGTCTCTCAGCCTCGACTTCGATCGTGCCTGCCTGTCTCCCCCTCAGATTCAAATCACTTAAGGAGAGCGACTCAACATGCAGATCAGGATCGTCGATGCGGCCCGATGCCTCAAAAGCGGAGCTGATGGAGCCTTCCGTGCTCAGGGCCAGATCCTGGAGGTCTGGCGACCAGTTCACCATCTCGTCGAACAGGGCATCAACGGTCTCAGCGACCCCAAAGTTGAAGAGCGTGCCTCGTGCCTGAAGCGTTTGAGACTGGAAGTCCATTTCCAGCTGATCTAGGTTCAAATACCGTTCAAGTGAGCCGAGTGAAGCGGTTGCCGAGAGCAGCCCTTCTTCGATGGCAAGCTGGAATGAGCCAGAGCCTGTCGGCAGCTGGCTCACCGAGGTGTCATTAAGCGAACCTTCTGCCGTAGTCGACAGGCCGTACTGGTCATAGTTGACCGTCGCATCACCACTCACAGATGCACCCAGTGAAACTGTTGATGCGACGGCAGCGATGCGGTCAAGCGGCACAGCCTCTGCGTTCAGGACCGCCACGCCTTTCTGATCTTCAAAGCTGTAGTCTGCAGCCCCCGTGACTCGCCCCTCGTCAAGGCTGACCAGGATGTCGGTGAGCGTGACGTCCTTGAGGTCGGCTTTTGCTGAGGCGCTCGCGGAGTCGATCACCATTCCACCTGCAACGACGCTGCGGGCTTCAAAGGCGGCCTCTGCCTGAGGCTCCGCAAGTGTGCCGGAGATCAGGATCGAATCTGCGCTCAGCTGACCGGATGCCGACTCTCGTGCCCAGTCAGAAACCTCTATGTTCTCTGCCCTGAATTCTCCGGCAAGGGAGTCATCTTCCAGCAGCCAGGAGAGTGAGCCGTCAATCCGTCCGGCTCCCAGCTGAGCAGATATTTTCTGAGCCGTCCAGCCGTCGATGTCACCAGTGAAATCTGCCAAGAGCTGAGGCACTACGGCGTCGCCATAGGCTAGTTCATACACTTCAACCCGGCCAGAAATGTCGGGCTCTGCCAGTTCACCGGCGAAGTGGATGTCGGCGTAGGCCGTCCCTGTAGCGTCTGCCAGCAGCTTGGCAACCGGCGCGCCGGTGACGCTGGCATCCACATCGAGCAGAGGTGGATCGAGCTGGTAAGTTCCGTTTGCTGCGAGCGTCCCATTGGGGCCCTCCGCGCCGAATCTCTGCAGCGTGACCAGCCCCTCGCTGTAGCTCGCGCGGGCATGGAAATCGGTGAAGTCAAAATCTGTGTCCCGGACTGTGTAGGAAGCTGCTCCGCTGGCCAGAAGTTCAGCTTTCGGCTCTGCGAGCGTCCCGAGAAGTATCGCAGAGGCATCTGATGCGCCGGTTAAGCCATCGAGGCCGAGTTCGCTGGCCACGCGACCGATATCTGCCCCTTCAGTAGTAATCATGCCTTTCAGGTCGCCAGTAGAAAGCTTCACGGATGCAGACCCGGAGACCGGTTCGCCCATAAACTCAGACTGCGTGAGGTGAGCCGTCACCCAGTCGCCGTCAACAGCGAGACTGAGACCGGCGTTCTGTACAGAGTGCTTCTCGTATCCGGCCTGACTGACCAGGCCATCGCCTTCGAGTAGGATTCCGTCCTCTCCCCAGTTCATCCTGCCCGCGAATTCGACTTCGGTTAGGTCTGACCCTTCGGGGAGCAGTCCACGAACGGCGGGCCAGAGGGCTTCATCTGACTCTGCGCTGGCGACCACCGTCCCCGCCGCGGCAAAGCCATCACGGAACGTCGTGACACCATCAAATCCTGCGGTGAGGCCGGCACGGCGCGCATTCAGCTGGGTTCTGATAAGGCCATCTGACCCGACCAAGCTCGCTGTGCCATTGACCTTCGGAAACAGCCCTTCTGCCGCCAAGCCGACGGCCTCCGCATTCAAGTCACCCTCCAGTGAGAAGCCGCCATCAACAGGACGCTCAAACGTGAAGTCGCCGGTGAGGATCAGCTGATCAAAACTCAAGCCCTCCACTGCGGTGCCCTCCAAGTCAATCCAATTCTCAATCAGCGGCAGGAGCTCAGCCACGTCAAGTCCGTTTGGCTCGGCGGAGACCCAATAGCCAGAGTCTGCGCCAGCGTGATACCGGAGCGGCATCCTGGGCACACCGTGAGTCTCGACGTCAAACCTTGCCGAGGCAGCACCCTCTCCCGTCGAAAACGACACATCTGAGAGGCTGAATTCTCGTGCGATTAGCTCGAGGCCTGATCGGTCGATGTAGTCCAGTTTGAGGCTCGTGCACTCAAAGTTGAGAGGAGTCCCCTTCCCGCCCGGACCCTTCATCTTGTCGAAGGCGAGTTCGCCGTCGCCCAAGCGCTCCAGCCGCAGCTCAGCTTCCGCCATGCGGATCTCAGCAGCATCGCCACGCATCTGAACCACGGCTCTGGGAGTCGCCAATATCAGCTCCCCGTGCGGATCGGTAACCCGAAGACCATAGAGCGATGCCTGCCGATCCCATACGCGGAGACTGAAGGCCTCGGTCTCGATTCGGAGCGGGCCGTCGGGTGTCTCCACATGCAGCAAAGCTGGCATGCCGGGAGACTCGAGGAAGAGCGTGCAGCGATGCACGTAATTCCAGCCGAGCACTGCGATTAACAGCGGCGGCGCCCAGGCCGCAAGCCCGCCGGCGCTTGCCAGCAGAACCCGCCATAGGCGGTGCATCATCTGCACTTCAAGTGTCGCTGGAGCCGGAGTTAGGCTGAGGCGCCTGCGCCTTCAGATTCCATCCGATCCAACCGCTCCTTCATGACTTTCTCACTGAAGGCGATCGCATTGTAGGAGCTCCGCACAAACGGGCCACTCGCGACAAACGCAAAGCCCATCTCGTCACCAATCTGCTCGTACTCCTTGAAAACCTTCGGATTGATGTATTCAACCACGGGAAGGTGCTTCATTGTTGGTCGGAGGTACTGGCCGATCGTGATGGCGTCAACACCGGATGCTTTCAGGTCCTTCAGAGTCTGAACCACCTCGTCCTGGGTTTCACCCAAGCCGAGCATAATTCCAGACTTCGTATAGATGGACGGGTCAAGCTCCTTGACAATTTCAAGAACTCGCAAGGATCGGCTGTATTTTGCCTGTGGCCGGACGATGGTCTGTAGCCGGGAGACGGTCTCGACGTTGTGGTTGTAGATCTCAGGATGCGCGTCGCAGACCGTCTTGATGCAGTCGCGCTTCTCTTTGAAATCAGGCGTCAGAACCTCAACAATGACGTTGGGAAGACGCTTATGAATGCTGGTGATGGTGTCGAAGAACTGCCCGGAACCCTCGTCAGGCAGATCGTCTCTCGTGACGCTCGTCACGACCACATGCTTAAGGCCAAGCTTCTCGGTCGTCTCTGCGACGTTGTCCGGCTCATCGACATCGACTGTCTCACCGCGACCAACCTTAATCGCGCAGAAGCCGCAGGACCTGGTGCAGGTGTTGCCCAGAATCATGAACGTGGCGGTCTTCTTTGAGAAGCACTCAGCCAGGTTTGGACAGCGGGCAGATTCACAGACTGTATGCAGGTTCTTGCCCCGCATCATCTGCTCAACGTTTTGAATCATATCCGGGCGTGGGACCCGGATTGTCAGCCAGTCTGGCAGCCGCTGCGCCATTTGCAAAATTCTAGCATAGAGGCTCCCAAAAGCCAAGGGAGAGGGCCAGGTCTGAATAGAATGGATGGGCACTATGCGTCTGCTGTGGATAACCGTGCCCGTGAGCCTCGTGATGGTTGGGCTCGCGATCTGGATGTTTGGCTATCAGCCAACAGCCACGAGCAGTGCCGTCAACATCGCCGCTGAGCCGCGGCATCCCGTCACCGATGAGATGGCAACCGACGCGGATGCCCGAACGGAAAAATTGGCGCCAGACTTTGAGCTTGTTGATTCGGAAGGCGTTCCTGTCAGTCTCGCAGGCATGTTGGAGAAAGGCCCCGTCGTCGTCGTGATGACAAAAGACGGCTGCCCCTGCAGCATTGAATCGCAGCAGTTCTTCAACACCATCCACACTCAGATGGAGGGCAAGGTCAACTTCGTCGGGATTATCGACGCCGAGCAGCCTCAAGCGCAGCTCTATAAAAGAAGCTTGTCCGTCCCCTATCCGCTGCTGGTCGATGAAGAGAAGGCCGTCCTGCGAGAGTTTGAATCGAAGCAGTCAGTCTATGTCTATTTCATCCGCACAAACGGGCGAATCGCCAAGGTCTGGCCTGGATACAACCGGGCGATGCTGGTTGAGCTGAATGAGATGGCAGCTAATGAAGCAGGGCTTGAGTCGATCCCCTTTGACATGACCATGGCTCCGACAGAATTGAGCTCCGGATGCTTCTTCTTCAAGCCTGACGAGTGGGTCGAAGACTAGGCCTATGTCGATCAAGAACGGATCAAGAAAAGAGTGGCCCCTGTGGGCAGCTCTCCTGTTTGACCTGATCGGGTTTTCGTTCATCCTCATTGACCTGCAGCTGCGGGCAGAGGACATCGGCAAGAAGGCGGGCATCGAAAATGTCGGCTGGATTATCGGCCTGATTCTCGGCTCGACGTTCGTGATCCAGACTCTGGTCTCTCCTCTTTGGGGTCGGCTGGGTGACCGCTTCGGAACGAAGATGGCCTTCACCGCGTGTACCGTGCTTTCCGCCGGAAGCATGGCGATCTATGCTTTCGCGGATTCGTTTGGCCTGATGCTCCTGAGCCGAATCATTGCTGGATTCGGCTCAGCTAATGTTGCGGCAGCGCAGGCTGCAGTTTCAGCAAGATTTGAAGGGGCGAACCGCACCGCCGCGCTTGGACGGCTCGGAGCTGCGATTTCGACAGGCTTGATTATCGGCCCTGTGTTTGGCGGCCCAATTGCAGAATATTGGGGTCAGATTCCGCTTGGGTTGATCGGCTGTGGTCTCTCTCTGCTCGGTGTCCTGCTCGTTGTCTTCCTGGCCGACATGCCTGCCGGAGAATTTGGCCAGAGCACATTCAGTCTCGCTGGAAAGTCACTACTCAAGTCGTTCCCTGCGGTCATTCCGATGATGACCGCAGCCGGGGTTGCCTGGTTCTCCTTGGCGATGCTCGAAGGCACATTTGGCCGCCTGCTTCGAGTCGTTCTTCAGCAGGACAGCGTCCACACAGAATTCGGCATTGTCTTTGGCTTTGAAAGTGGAGTTGGCCTGATCATTCAAGCCTTCTTGCTCAAAGGCATTGTAACGAGATTCGGGACCAAGAAGGCCCTGCTCTTCTCTTACTTATCGATGGCCGCAGGCCTCGCCCTTTGGCCTTTGGCACCCAATTTCGCCTTCATTTTCATCCCCAGCATCTTCTTTGCGCTGGGACAAGGCATCAGCAGCCCGACGGTCAGCAGCGCGTGCAGCCACTTGGTTGACGAGGACCGACACGGTGAGCTATTCGGCCTGCTGCAGAGCGCAAGAGGCATCGGTTTCGCTCTCGGGCCCGTAATAGGCGGAATCCTGTTCGACTGGGGCCCAAGAATTCCGTACTTCTCCGCGGGAGCCGTCTGTGTCATCAGCGGGCTCCTCATCTACAGGCAGCAGATTCCGGACCACCACTAGCCCAAGTCATTGGGGTCGACGTCGATCGAGAGTCGGACTGTCCGCGTCGCCATGCCCTCCAGATGCTCTTGAATCGGCCCTGGGTCAGCATCAGGGCGCAGCTTGAGCAGGATGTGCCGCCGCCACTCGTTCTTCCGACGTTCAATCGGGCAGAACGCCGGACCGAGCACTTGTGCCTTCGGCATCTCCTTTCGCAGCTTCTTGGCTGCGAGAGTTGACAAGCCGACAACCTCCTCCCGATTCTCCCCGGTGAAGATGATATTGACCAGCCTGGCGTAAGGCGGATATCCTGCCGCTTCACGCTCAAGCACCGCCGTGTCATAGAAGCCCTCAAAATCATGCGCCTGCGCTGCCATGACGGCGTAGTGATCCGGCAGGAAAGTCTGGATAACCACTTCCCCGAGATGATCTCCTCGCCCGGCTCGGCCACCGACCTGGGACAGCAGCTGGAACGTTCGTTCTGAAGCACGGAAATCAGGCAGGTTTAGGGAAATATCGGCAGCAATCACACCCACAAGCGTGACATTCGGGAAGTCGAGGCCCTTCGCCACCATCTGAGTGCCGACAAGAATGTCGATCTCTCTCGATCTGAACCTGGCGAGCGTCTCCTCCACCGCCCCCTTACGTCTGGCGATGTCTCGGTCGATGCGGGCCACATTGGCATCTGGGAGGAGGTTTTGAACCTCCTCCTGCACCTTCTCAGCGCCCGCTCCGAAGGGCTTAATCATGGTGCCCTGACACTCCGGGCAGGCCTCCGGAACCTGAACCTTGAGGTCACACTGGTGGCACTTCAACCGGTTCTCACGGCGATGAAATGCCAGCGTGACGGAGCAGTTTTCACACTCGAATTTGTGCCCGCACTCACGGCACATCAGGAACGGTGAATAGGCGCGCCGATTGAGAAACAGAATGGACTGCCGACCTTTCCTTCTCGTCTCGATCAGCAGCGATTGTAGACGAGGTGAAAACACGGATGGACGCCGCTCCTTGTAGCCCAACGTAAGGTCCTCGATATGTACGCTCGGCATCTTCGCGCTGGCTGCACGGGCCGGGAGCTGCAGCAGTGTCAGCTGCCCAGCCAAAGCCTGCTGATACGACTCAATACTCGGTGTCGCAGAACCTAGAACCAACGGACACTTGAACACCTTGGCGAGGTGCTGTGCAGCCCGTTTGGTGTGGTATCGCGGAGTGTTCTCCTGCTTGTAGCTCGCCTCGTGCTCTTCGTCCATGACGATCAGCCCGATATTGGAGAGGGGTGCGAAAAGCGCAGAGCGGGGGCCCAAAACGACCGGCGATTCGCCTGACTGCACGCGCTGCCAGCTCTCCAGCCGTTCGGCTGGGGTCATATAGGAGTGGAGCACCGCAACCCGACTGCCAAATCGATCGCGCAGCTGCGCGATCACTTGGGCTGTAAGGGCGATTTCAGGCACTAAGTAGAGCACCTGGCGCCCCCACTTAAGCGCTTCCGCTGCGGCCCTTAGATAGACCTCCGTTTTGCCCGACCCTGTGACTCCGTAGAGCAAGAACTCTTCGTTTCGATGGTCGGTAATCGCGGCCGTGATCTGCTCAATAGCAACCGCCTGTTTCGGATTAGGCGTTGGCGGAATCTTGCTCGGGCCAGCCGATCCCTCTTCCACTTCCTCAAGCAGGCCAGCCTGGAGCAGAGCACGGATCGTCGTGTCCGCTGCACCGCCCATTGACCTGATCTCTTGTGCGGAAAAAGCTGCCTCTTCGGCCCCCTGGAGCCCCATGATGATCGCTGCCTGGGCAGGCCGCTTCACGGCCCCTTTTTTCAAAAACTCTTCAACTTTCTCGCTGTCAGAAGTCAGTCGTAGGAGGTTCTTAATCCGCTGCCTATCAGACAGCGGAGTGACCGACGCCATCTGCTCCGCAATCCCACGCCGCTGTAGAGCCCGCAGCGTCGATTTTGCCCCCTGCGAAAGCGGATTCGACTTCCGGTCCACAATCCCGCCCTCTTCCTTGAGGATGCGAATGGTCTCCTGCTGCGGCGCAGTGAGCTCACCTAAATCAGAAGGCTCCGCAACCAGCTTCCATTCGGTTGTGAGCCTGTTCTTGATGCCCGGAGGGCAGGCGAGCCCCAAAGTCAAACTTGGCTTGACCAGGCATTGATTCGCTGTCTCAAGGATCAGCCCGATTGTCTGTGCCGGAATATCGAGGCCCTCTGTCCGCCTCTCCAGCGGTTTGAGCTTATCTAGCGGGAATCCGAGGTCCTCTTCCGTAACATCCCTAATCGCAAGCACGTAGCCCAGCACACGGCGTGGCCCCAGGGGGATCATCCAGCCCTGACCAACTTCTGCTTCGGAAGGCGCAAGGTAGCTGTAGACCGCTTCCGAACCTGCCGTGCGGGAGTCTAATCCCACATCTGCCACGCGAACTTTTTGCAACTTTTTTCCCAATGTCAGGATGACATGACCCAGGTTTGGTCCGCCTGCTGTACTATGAAATCATGGAGAAGGTCGCTGAGCACTATGAAATCAGTGGAATATCGGACCGGATCCGAGATGCACTCATGCATACAGGCATTGGTGATAAGCCTGTTACACCAGATGATCTCGCACCCGTAGACCAATTCCACATTGGAGGCAAGGAAGCCGCAATTGAACTGGCTGAGATGGCGGGGTTCCAATCGGACCACCGGATTCTCGATGTCGGATGTGGGATCGGGGGGCCAGCTCGTCTCTTGGCTTCCACCATCGGCTGCCATGTGGTGGGCATCGATTTCGCCCATCAGTTCATCACCGCAGCCAGAATGCTGACGGAATGGACTTACCTGACGCACCTGGTCAGCTTCATTGAGGGCAACGCTAAGAACATGCCCTTTGAAGAGGCTGAGTTTGATGGCGTCTGGATGGAGCACGTCTCCATGAACATTGAAGACAAGCCGAAGCTGTTCGCTGATATATTTCGTGTGCTCAAACCTGGTGGAGTGCTGGCGGTCCATGAAGTCTTGGCCGCATCAGAACTCCCTGCCTACTACCCTGCCCCGTGGGCGCCTGATGAAGAGACCAGCTTCTTGATCGGTCCGAAAGCGCTCTGCAGAGCCGCCAAGGGTGCAGGATTCGAGATCGAGGCCTGGCAGGACAAGACTGAAGATTCGAGAAAGTTCTTCGATAAGTTCTACGCAAACATCGACGAGTACGGGACTCCCACGATGGGTCTGCACACCCTGATGGGACCACGGTTCTCTGAACTGGGCAGGAATGTTCTCCGAAGCCTGCAGGACGAGCGGATCTGGGTCATCCAGGCAAAACTCGTCAAGCCTTGGCAGTAGTGAATTTCATCTTCGTCAGGTGCTTGATCTGCACGACGGTGAAGCCGATGAGGATCGCGCCCATCACCCAGGCGGCTGCGGTTGCGTAGCCGAATTTAAGGAACATAAAGGCGTTCATCCAGACCTCAAGGCCGATCGTATGCGTCGCATGCATCGGCCCTCCGGCTGTCAGGACAAAGATATTCTCCATCGCTTTAAAGCCCGCGATGAATGAGCCGAGCAGGTTGATCAGAATCAGTGCCTGGAGTCCCGGCATCGTGATGAACCGAATCTTGCTGAACCACCCTGCGCCGTCGATGTCTGCCGCCTCATACCGCTCATCGGGGATGTTCTTCATCGCCGCAAGGTAAAGAATGCTCCCTGGCCCAGCAGCAGCCCAAATGCCGGGAATGACAACCGCAAACATCGCCAGGCTGGGATCACCCAGCCAGTCGTGCGCCAGCGGGATCTGCGTGCCAAAGATGCCGTTATATCTGCTGATCAGCGGAGCCATCAAGGAGTTCAGCAGCCCTTCCGGCAACGGGTCATAGAACTGCCGCCACATGAACGCGATCACGATCGGGCTGGTCATCGCTGGCAGATAGAAAATGGTGCGGAACAAGACCTTGAACTTGGGAATCTCGTTGAGTGCGATCGCCAGAAAGATGGGCGCAAAGAAACCGAAGACCAGGGTGAGGATCACGTAGACAATAGAGTTCCAGAGCGACTTCCAGAAGACCGGCTGCGTGAACGCGGCGATGAAGTTGTCAAGGCCCACCCAGGACGACTCGCCCATGATTCGGTAGTCCTGGAACGCGATGATCAGACCCTGCAGAAGCGGCCAGTAGCTCCAGACGAGAATCAGCCCACCTGCTGGCAGGATGCACCAGAACATAAAGCGGTGTATCCGCTTTTTGTCGGCACCAGCAGCTAAGCGTTCCTCGTAGGAGTCGAGCATGACCTTGGCCCGCTTCCACGCCTTAACAAGGAGCCAGCCAGAAACCAGCAGCACGACAGCCAAGAACCCTGCCGCCCAGCCTCTCTGCTTTGCCAAGAGCGCCGGATCGACGTAGTCGAGCAGCGTGTCATTCATCTTCGACTCGACCTGGAGCAGGATCTCCAAGGCCGGCCGCTCAGGCTCGTAAATCGCTCGCTCCAACGCCTCTTCCAGCACGACATAGACCTGCTGTGAATTGCGGCCGTACGGCTCTGGTCGGCCTCTAAGGAAGAGGTTTTCGTTTGCCTCGACAAAGAGCGGATCAGCCCTAGCCGCCAGGTCCTCGTAACCAAATTGTTTGAGGTGAATTGGGCTGATCAAGCTCTCCATACCCAGCTCGACAAACCTATCCGTGCTGATCCTGGCAGCCTCTTGACTCGAATAGAACTTGATGAATTTCCAGCAGGCCTCCAACTTTTCGGGGTCCGTGATGCTGGCGTTGATCGCCCACATTCCAGAGTTGATCTCACCCACGCTTCCTGCGGGGCCTGCTGGCATGGCGGCAACGCCTATCAGCGACGGATTGATTTCCGAAACGCCCATCAGCATGTCGTCCGTATAGCTGAACCACATCGACGCACGATGCTCATTCACTTCAAGGGCGTAGTCAGTGCTCAGCTTCGTAACTGGACCATGCGTCTTCCCGTCTGCACCGGTCCACTTGTCCAGCACCAAGTGCCGGTAGTAGTCAAGAGCAAGGGCGGTCTCTGGCGTGCCGATGGCGGCTCTTGAGTAGCCACGATCTGCCGGTATCAGGACTTCTCCGCCAGCCTGCCAAACGTAATTGGTCCACCAATAAGCGCCGCCGCCGCCGCCTTTTGGGAACACGAATGCCGATCTGCCTGGACTCGCCTCAGTCAGCTTCTGCCCATATTCGTAGAACTCGTCCCACGTTCTCGGCGGCTTGGACGGATCGAGCCCCGCATCGGTGAAGTGGTCCTTACGATAGTAGAGCGCCTGGGCGACCTGGAAGAACGGGATGGCATAGAGTTCGCCATCGTACGATTCCAGCACCTCCATGATCTTCGGATGGATGCGCTGAAGGGCGTCTGGATCCGTTGCCAGCATGTCACCCAGCGGAAGGCAGAATCCCTGGTCAATGTAGCTGAAGTACTGCCGGAAATTGACGTAGAAGACGTCTGGCGCTGTGTCCCCCGCCATCGACATGAGCAGGCCTGACTCTCCAAATGCACCTGTGAGCTCGAGGCCGCCTGCGTTGACGACCAGCAGATCAGGATTCTGACGATGGAACTCCTCGAAAACAGTCCGCCGCGCCATGGACCTGGGATCGACGGCTTCGGGACCAGGAATGCCCCACGACTTTCCAAGAACTCGGATCGTCGTTATCTGTGCGGTAGCGCACACTGCACCTGCGAGAAGGGCTAGAAGGAGAACAAGCCTTTTCATGCGGGTGCCTGCAGAACAGTATACATTTGTTGCATGCTCTTGCCGCACGCTGTTTAAAACTGGTATCCTTTTGTATGCCGGTTTTGAGCTGGCATACGAGAAGTACGGTGGCTGGTGTGAGGAATAACAACAACGGACAGGACAAGCAGCTCGACGCAACGCTGCAGCAGATCGAGAAGTCATTTGGCAAAGGCTCGGTGATGCGCCTTGGAGACCAAGAGACGCAGGCGGTTGAAGCGATCTCTACGAGCTCGCTCAGTCTCGACACTGCACTCGGCGTAGGCGGCATCCCCCGCAGCCGAATCACAGAGATTTACGGCGCGGAATCGAGCGGCAAAACGACGCTCTCGCTCCACATCATCGCTGAAGCCCAGCGGGATGGCGGAATGGCCCTCTTCGTCGACGCTGAGCATGCACTGGACACCGAATATGCCAAAGCGCTCGGTGTAGACATCGATCGCCTCTATGTTTCACAGCCGTCAACAGGCGAGGAAGCACTAGAGATCATGGACGCCATGATCAAGTCGGGGGCGATGGATATCGTTGTCCTTGACTCCGTCGCAGCTTTGGTCCCCAAGAATGAGATTGAAGGCGATATGGGCGACTCCCACGTCGGCCTCCAGGCCCGCATGATGTCGCAGGCCCTGCGAAAGCTTGGCGGTGCCGTGAGCAAGACAAGGACGTCCGTCATCTTCATTAACCAGATTCGCGAGAAAATCGGCGTGATGTTCGGCAACCCGGAGACCACTCCTGGCGGTCGTGCATTGAAGTTCTGGTCAAGCGTGAGGCTTGAAGTTCGCCGAGGTGAGATCCTCAAGAACTCTGGCGAGGCCGTCGGTACACGGATGAA
>JALGYA010000251.1 GCA_029824475.1 Fimbriimonadia bacterium
CAATACAAGTTCATTCCCGAGGGGTCGCTCAGTCACTTATACTCAAGTGGTGAAGGTGAGGAAAGCTGCCGTTGTATGGATCGTCGCTGCCGCTGTAATCGGGGCGCTGAGCATCTTTGCGCTGCGACCGTCCAATCCTCTTCTTCGGAATCGAGAGTACGTGGAGGCGCAAGGATTTGAGGCTAACGAACACTCCAAGCAGAGGTACCGCTACTTCATAAAG
The DNA here is from genome assembly GCA_029824475.1 of Fimbriimonadia bacterium. Classification (GTDB taxonomy): domain Bacteria; phylum Armatimonadota; class Fimbriimonadia; order Fimbriimonadales; family Fimbriimonadaceae; genus JALGXY01. The sequence continues at coordinate 224 of JALGYA010000251.1, forward strand.
GCCTCATTTTCGGACCTGAAATCAGACATTGAGGACATTGGATGGGGTCGCAGTTCATCTACAGATCTGGGTGACTTCTACAGTTGGGGAAGCTACGATTCAGGCGAGGCCTTCGCCATCTACGAAGGCAAGATCGACTTGCCTGACTACCCCTACATGGGCGATCCTGTACCTGTGGAAGACCAGGATCCTGGGTGGTGCACCCTCGTCTATCGGCCACCGGAGAGGCCGCTGGGCTTCACAGAGTTCGTGATGCGGCTCATGCGATAGCAGCCTTCTTGTTTGGGCAAACGCCCTTGTCAGAGCCTACTATCGAAGCGCATCAAACACGATCTTGGATTGGTCCCTCTCCCACGCGAAGGGTGGGGGGGCTAGGAGGGGGCTGCGAGCGGAGCGAGTGGTTGGAATGTGTTTAGCCGATGCCTCAGCAGTTCCGACTGCGTCGGCCCCCTCTCTAATCTCCCCGCCATTCGCGGGGGAGAGGCCAGAATTCTGGAGCCCCCTTCCTCCCCGTTTGAGAGGAGGAAGGGGGTTGGGGGATGGAGGTTCTTTGGCAGATCACGCGGTTAGCCCCAGAACCTCCCCACCCTAACTCTCCCCTCCTCTCGAACGAGGAGGGGAGGGAACCAGACACAAAAAAGCCCCGCCTTCCGCAACGAAAAGAGGGGCTTCAGAAATCTAAGACGACTTATCGGACGAAGTGGATCTCGGGGGAAGAGATGTCGTCCAGGAGCATCAGGGAGACGACCGGGAGCGGTCGGCCTTTGGCGACCTCTCGGGCTTCGTCGAAGCTGACGTGGTGGTTGGTCATGTTCTCCAGGCCGATCATGTCAGCGAAATCGGTGGCCGAAGTCTCATCGGAGAAGCACGCGAGGCCGTGGATTTCGTTGGCACAGAAGCAGCCGTATTTCCCGGATGGCTCGTGCTGAAGGATATACAGCCGGCTTGGAAACTTTGTCTCCAGTCCAAGAACAGGGCAGTCGAGTGTTGCGTTCATCGGCATGCTGCTTTATTGGGCGCCTGGTCCAACGCAAAGCAACTGCAATGCGAATTTCCCGGGCAAAACGCCGCTATCTTAGCCAAATGACTCCAGAACAGACCGGGACCGACTAAGCAATGAGCCGTTAGGCCCGCTTGAAAAACCGCCGGCTGGAAACCTTGGCCGGTTCTTTTTTACCACGAATGTCGACCTCGCAGTCAAATCCGATTTTGATCTTTCTCTTCAGGAAAGCGAAGGCGATGCCCTTCTCAAGGAGCGGTGAGTAGACTCCGCTCGATACGGTTCCGACCTCTTCACCGTCCACGGTGACCGTGGCGCCTGGGGCCGGAATCCGGCGCCCGTCCATCTGAATGCCGCGCAGCAGATGGGGCGTCTTGTTGACTCGCGCCGCCGCAATGTGGTCAGAGCCGACAAACGACTTGTCTTCACTGATCACCCAGCTGAGCCCAGCGGAAAGAGGGCTTAGTTCTTCGCCCAATTCATGACCGTAGAGGGGAAGCCCCGCCTCCACGCGGAGCACATCGCGCGACCCGAGACCGCACGGCTTGACGCCCGCTGCTGCAAGTGCGTCCCACAGGGCTGGGGCATCTGCTGCTGGGCAGATGAGCTCGAAGCCGTCCTCGCCCGTGTATCCGCTGCGAGGAGCGAAGCACTGGACTCCGCCGATGGAGCAGTTGACGACGTCGAACATTCCTGCCGCATTGATCGCGTCCGGATCATCGCTCAATCCGGCGATCAGCTCGCCAGCCTTCGGGCCTTGGACGGCGATCATCGCTGTGGCCTCCGTGTGATCCGCCATCTCCACTCCATACGTGTTGAGGGCCTCGATGTGAGCGACGTCCTTGGCGTGGTTGGAGGCATTTACGACCATGCGAATCTCAGTCGAGGAGATCCGGTAGACGATGATGTCGTCAACGAGGCCGCCGGCTGCATTGGGCAGAAGCGAGTACTGGCCTTGGCGGTCACTCAGTTTCGACACATCGTTGGTTGTGATGTGCTCGATGAACTCGATGACACGATCCCCGGTGAATCGCAGGCGCGCCATGTGGCTGACGTCGAACATCCCGCAGCCCTCACGTACGGCCTTGGCTTCCGCGATGACGCTCTTGTATTGGACAGGAAGGTCATAGCCCGCAAACTCAACGATTCTGCCGCCAGCCGCTTCGTGCTGTGCGAATAGGGGGGTCCTCTTTGATCCGCTCACGGCTGCGATTATAGCTCCGCGTTTCCCTCGATCATGAATCGTCCATGACAGCTGTCCTACTCCAGCGGGAAATCGTGGGTTTTCCCCTGAAAATCGGCCCGAGCTGACACTCATCACATAGAAATCGCCTCCTCCTCTGTCAGATTAGAAGGCGTCGCCCTCGGGCAGACACAAGGGGATCAATATCGTTAGATTGGCGGCTTTCGGCTGCTGATTTGGCCCTGCGTGTCCCTGTCCTTGAGCGACGAAGGGACTCAAGCAGGATGCACCAACTCTACGAAAACCAGGCGATTGAAGACCTGGTCGGAGCTGTCAAACGAGACAGCAGTTCACCCCACTACACAGAAGTCACGTTCGGCCGAAAAATGCGCTATGCGCGGGCAGGCGAGTCAAGACTCAAGCCCCAGAATCAAGACTTTGCGAAGTCGAAGCTGATGAGGCTGGAGTTGGCTGAGGCACAGTCACGAGCGGGGCTCACCGACTCCCAAACGCACGTCATTGAACTCCGCCTCGTTGGCATGACCTTTGCTGAAATCGGCTCCGTGCGGGGGCACACAAAGCAGGGGGCGCTCAACATTTATGCCCGGGCGGTTCGAAAGCTGCGGGATGCTCTAGATGCGTCAGCAATTAAGGGCATTCAGGACGTCTATGATGCAGAGACGCACAGGCGAGGGAAACCCAGCTCCCGGCATCGAGGAGGCCCGAACGACATCCATTGAGTGAACTTGTCTGCTGGTGCGAACGATTAGCCTTCGTGGCACGTCCATTCAGCAGGAGACTGGTACACTCTGCCTCCGCAAGCGAGGCACGGTTGTGTCTGTCTGATCATGTCTGACGTATTGAAGACCCCATCGGTGAGCGTCGCCCAGGTCAAGAAGAACGTTCTTCTCGACCTGGTTGCAGACGGCCAGCGAGCCCTTGGACAAGGGCGCGCTGAGGATGCTCTTCGCGTCGCACTTTCAGTGCTCGAATCAGACGAGGATCTTGCCCAGGCGCTCGCCCTGCAGGGCGATGCGCTGGAGCGGCTTGGCAAGATTGATGAAGCGCTTGCCGTTTATGAGCGAATCATTGAGCTGAATCCAGACTCTCCTCTGGACAGGATTCGAGCCGCCCATTTGAAGAAGCTTTCCGTTGTTCAGGCTGTCAGTCAGCCGGATACACCGAACCGCAGAGGCGCGCTCATGGCCGCGATCGCCGCCACAGTTTTGGCAACGAGCGCAGGGGCGGCGTTCTACCTCGCCTCGCAGGGGCAGTCGACGAATGATGCGGCTATCGTGGATCCGCTGCCGCAGTCAACCCCTTTCAATATCGCACCGATTCCCAAATTTGGCGGAGGACCCTACTTCGATCAGAATGCTGTCGCTGAACA
>JALGYA010000252.1 GCA_029824475.1 Fimbriimonadia bacterium
TAGTCGAGATCCCGGAGTACAAGTAAACTTCTCCCACAGCCGCGACAGTCACCGACGGTGATGATTCCAAGACCACCCTCGGGCCTGGCGAACACTACAGCTATGACGGCGGTCCATTCATGGGCTTCGACTTTCGCTTCATCCCCTGGATTATCGTGTCCAGTCTCTTCACAACTGGTCTACTCCTGCTCTTTGTGAATCAGCTTCCGACTGTAAATCGGTTCGTGAGGCTAGCCATCATATTCGCCTCTCTCATCCCTGTTCCTGTGCTGATCTTGCGGCACTCGCGTTTATTGAGGAGCCTCATGGCAGCACAATATTCAGTCACTGAGGACTCGATCATCGTTCGGCGCCCTGGATGCACCGAGACCTATCCGCTTACAGAACTGCGATCAGGCAAGAATCATCTTTCAGGAAAGGCGCTGTTGGGTGAATGGGATGAGTACGGTGGGCCAGGCCACAGCATCAAGCTCGATCGACGTTACCTGCGGCCACTGCACGATTCCGTTGACCTCTTCCCCTTGGCCCAGCCGACTTTGGAGGAGGAGCATCTTGAGCAGCGGTCAGAAGTCGATCCGCGAGCGGATTGACGAGGGGTTGGTGATTGTCATTCCGGACGACCCGCCTCTACCGAGAGGCCTCCTCTTACTCCTAGCGGCTGTGCTGCTCAGCCTCGCCGTCTACCTCAGCTTCTTCATGAAAACTTGGGTGCCAGCCGGCATCGGCGCCCTTCTCGTCGTTCTGACAGCTTGGGTCTCAGAGACGCGAAGAGCGACAGCACGCGCCCACGTGAGAATAGACGCTCAAGGCATTCATTCCCTTGACAAGCGCGGCGAGGGCACAACCGTCTCCTGGGATGCAATTCACGAATTCGATGCAGACAACACTTACTGGTCCGTGGGCAACGTCGACGAGCGGCTCGAACTGCTTGATATGCCGCAGCCCACATCTGATTCCTATCACCACCACCGGGAAGTTCTCGACTATTTGTCCGAACTCTGTGGTGTTGATAAGCCTGAATTCGATGCCGACTATAAGCCTCCCCGTCCCAAAGCTCAGCTGGAGAGCCTGATCCGGACTTACAGAGCGCTAACTTGGGTTTTTGGCATTTCCTTTCTCGTTCTGTTCAGGCTTTATGGTCCAGCAAGCCTGTTGGAGCCACAACCGTTGGGAGAGTACGCCGCAGTAGGCTGCATGCTGCTCGGCTTAGTGCTCTTCTTTCTGTCGGGCCGCGTTGAATTAGAACTGGCAGACCATCATCGACGCGAGGTATGGGACCCACAGGCTGCCTCCCTTTTTCGGTGGAGCGGAGCAGTCTCGTCCATGGAACATAGGCAGGCGCACAAAGGCAAACCTCCAAGGGCCAAACTGGAGCCAGGCACCGTGCTCGTCTATATGGACAGCAGCCACGAGCTAGAGATTAATCCGCTAGGTGGCGCGATGGGCGCAATGCTGATCATGCAGTCTTCAATAGCACTCACCAGTGATCTCTCCGTTGCGTGGAAAGCAGGCGTCTCTCTATTCATTCTCTTAGCAGCACTCGGACTCTACGCCAGTCTCAGAAGGGCGCAGAGGCGCCTTGCTCCGCAGCTCTCGGCCCAGATAAGGATAGTGGATGACGAAATTGAAGTCGTAAGCGAGCAAGGTGTAAAGCGTTTCGGTCTGAAAAGAATCGGCGAACGCAGGCGCATCGTCATGCCCAGCTGGCCATTCGGCCATTGGGAAGAGTATGGCGAGCCCGGCCACAGCATCCGGATCGACCGGCGTTACCTGCGGCCCCTGCACGAATCCGAGGATCTGATCCCAGTCACCACGCAGATTGACAACTCGGCAATGGATACGATCGACTCTAAGGATGTCAAGGCAGGCTTATGAAGGGCTGGCTGTCCATTCAGGCCAGAATCGACAGGCTCGAGACCGTCAAACAGTCAGCCCTCGTCAGCTTCAATCTAGCCTGTTCCCCGGAGAAGGTGAGGATCATTGCCAGTCACAGGCACATAGAAGTCAAGCGATGGCTTGTGAGCTCATTCTTCATCGAATGGGATGACATCCAGGGAGTCTCGAAAGTTGCTGGAGGATGGAGGCTCCACACGTCCAGCTTTCAGGACTTTGTCATCCTCACGCAAGGATCGGAAGAGACTCAAGCTGCCGTCGAGGCCTTTGTCGGCTATCTGGGGAATCGAAGGGGCTGGATTCCCACCAATCCAGACCTCGCCACGGTGCCGTGGGAGCCTGGAGGATACGCTTGGGTGCAGAGAACAGTTCTCGCGGCAAGCGTGACGCTCCTGCCTTACTTGATGCTCGTGCCCCTCTTCCCAAGGGTAGATGGCTGGATAACCAACCTCCACTCTATCATCCCGATTGCCGCAATGCTAGGCATCACCGCAGCAGTTGCCACTCTGCTGAGATCACACGAGCACGCTATGCTCAAGAAGAACAGCCAATTGTGGGAGCCGGAGCCTTTGCCTGATGCTCTGACTAGTGCACAGCAGTTCGCGCATCAAGCTGCGCCAGGAAGTTAGGTTCATGAACAGAGAACAGAAGCTCCTGGCTCAAAAGGAGATCGTCGATGGCCATCTGCAGATCCTCACTCGGGACGACTACCGTGTACGCACCGCTCGATGCACGCTTACTGCTCACAGCCTAAAGATCACGTGTGACGGGAGAGTTCTGGTCGACGGTAATTGGAGCGATATTCGAGGCCTTTCGAGAGTCCGAGGTGGCTGGCGGGTCCACATTGACGCGGGCACTGACTTCTTGATTGTCACTTCTCGGATGCATGATCACTACAACATAGGTGAGCCCTTCATTCAGAGGATCGGAAGCCGCACCGCGTGGCTCGACGAACCGAGCGGTCTGGCGACGGCCCCCCACCGCAAGATATCGATGCCTTGGAAAGCGTATGGCTTTGCCTTGATGTCTCTCGCCTGCTCGGTGGTCCCGTTCGTCGTCATCTTCACGATGAGCGGCAGTCGGAGCAGTCAGATCATCAACCCTTGGTCCTGGCTCTGGATTGTCCCTGCGATATTCGCAGGGGCGGTTGTCTTCGTGTCCTTGACGGCCAAGCAGCTTGAGAGGCACAAGAATTTCCACCTCTGGGAGGCCAAGCCGCTCCCAGACTCTGTCAAGCTGCCTGGCGGCTCGAATGACGAGATACCTCCTGTAGAATAGAGCTGTGGAGAACGGGGATTCGATCCAGGAGCGGCTCGATCGCGGTGAAGAGGTCAACACCGGAGCTGTGCTCATGATCGAAGGCAGCCGGATAGCCAAGCACTGTAATGTCCATCTCAACCGAGACGGCTGCGTTTTCTTTCACGGAGATCGGGTTCTGGCACGCTTCGAATGGAGCGAACTGGATGGAGTTTCCAGCGAACACGAGAAATGGCGAGTACACCTGAGTTCTGGCGAGTCGATCATCATCATGCGAATGCGGCACCACCTGGAGCGGGCAGCCGGCCAAGATCTCGCGCGCTGCCTTGCCGGTCGATCAGAGTGGTTCACAGAGAGTCGCGAGGTGACCCGGAAGCCTCCCTCTGAACAAAGAATCAGGTTCTGGATGATTGCCAGCCTGGTTGTGATAGTCGCCTTCATTCTCTCCCTTCTAGGTTCGTTCCTCGGAATACCAGGACTTGGCTCATTTCGCCTTGAGAGAATGCCCCTCTTTATGGGCATCGGATTCAGCATTTACATGCTGGCGCTTATCGTTTTTATGAGGGCTCTGAATCAGCTGCAGGTTCGCAGAAACCGACATCTTTGGGATTCCAAGGTCATTCCACCGCCCGAGAGCCTTGTCGAGTTCATCAAGGTAATCCGCCACCGATCAGGCTAGAGGAGGGACGAACGTACGTATATCGGGGTACGACTTCGATCCAGTTCATGCTCAACTCTGAAATCGTAACTGCCTGGGGAGCAGCTGCCACTTCGCTCTTGGCAATACCGATTCTCCTCTTTGAACCCGCCGCAGCTACAACATTCGTAAAGTCGCTTGGAAGTCTCCTCCTTGCATTCGGCCTCGTGGCGGTCTATCATGCAATCAGTCTGCGCAGGTGGCGGGGCATGGAGACCATTCGAATTCGTCTCGCAGGCGACCAGATACTCATCAACCTGTTAGGAGAAGAAGACACCTTTCCTGCTGTACTTCTAACCTCAGGCTCCCGATTGACATTGAATGGACGACGCTTCGGCCAGTGGGAGGAATATGGCGAACCCGGTCACAGCATTCGGATCGACAGGCGGTACCTGCGGCCACTGCATGAATCGGAGGACCTCATGCCGCAGACCGAAGAGGCTCGCGCGCAGGAAGGCGAAACCGAAACGGAGCAGCATCAGCAGTTGTAATTCAGATCAATGGGGGACGACATTACGATCGAGGAGCGACTTGCTCGCATGGAGACGATCCAGGTTGAACTGCTGGTCAAGTTTCCTAGCCAGAGGCTCTTCAAACCGCTGCAGCTTACCCTCACAAGTGCCAGAGTGGAGATCAGGCTAGAGGATGAACAGGCCCTTGACCTTGCCTGGAGTGAGATCGGTGGGATCTCCAAAGTGCGGAACGGCTGGCTGGTTCAGAACAACAGTGGTGTTGACTTCGTACTTAGGCCTTCGAGGAATCCATGGGGGCGTCCTGAGGCGGAGCAATTGATCCGCTGCATCGGAGATCGGACCGCCTGGCTGTCAGAGGAACGCAGCCTCCAGAAGGAGCCGCCTCCGGAAGCTCTTCTCCAGAAACGAGCCTTACGATACGGGACCTTGGCGATACTCTGTCTGGCAACTGTAATTGGCCTCTATTATCTTGCTGAGCTGAGCTTTGAGTTGTATGTGCTGTCCACATTTGGGGGCGACGTCCTCATCATCTGCTTTTTCTTGTTCCTGGTTCTGTCAACAAAGGCGTCCTACCAGCTCACCATTCGAAAAAAGAGACACCTCTGGGAGCCTCAAGTCACACCGCCACCCGACCAACTCATCATTCCCGACCACGATG
>JALGYA010000253.1 GCA_029824475.1 Fimbriimonadia bacterium
ATGAGATGCTGGCGAGCCAGCCAGGACACGACCCACGATGTACTCGCCGCTGGCATCCAGCGTCGTCCAGTCCCATTCGACGCCCAGGCGACCTGTCGACTCAGTGTGAGCCGCTCGGAAGCCGCCTGTTGCACTCGCGCCTTGGTGGGAGCTGTCCAGCCGGTAGACCATCTCATTCATCAGGCTGTAGAAGTCGCCTCGGCTCTGCGCGTGTGGCACCAAGGCAGCGTACTGCTCGTGGATGCCATCCCAGTCCTTGCCGTGCATCGCAGGGTCGTAGAAGTGCATCTTCATGTTCCGCCAGACCTCTTGGAAGAGAGCCTCCTCCTCCTTCGCCTGGTCGACATCGAATTCAGCTTTGAACGAGATCGCCTTGGCGGTGCCGGCATTAATCGACATCAGCTTGCCGCCGGAAACGACGTATGCCGTCTTGCCATCCTTGGAGAAGCTCACGCTTTGCGCTGGCCCGGTCGCTCCCACGACCGGCTTGGGCGTTCCGCCATTCACCGTGACTGTCACCAGTTTGCCGTCAACGTTCGCGTAGATCGTGCCCGATGTGCTGATCCATGGACCTGCAGTTGCGCTGCCGGTTGTAATTTGGCGCAGACGCTGCTCAATGCCTCGCTCGACAATCCGGAACGGTTCGTTCTTGATCGGCTCTTTCTTCTCGCCGATGGCATCGAGATCATCCTCTGTGAAAGTGATCGACTGCGGGATCAGGTCGACCGCGTAGAGTGGTGTTTTTGTGCCGAGACGCGGTTCGGAATAGTCGAATCCCTGCACTCCGCCAAAGATGACCGTTCGGCCATCCGGAGTGATCGCCGGCTGATTCATATCCTTGCCGACACGCGCTATCAGAGTCTCTTTACCGGTCTCCAGATCGACGTGCTTAGCGTCAAATCCGCGGAAATTGGGGTTGTTGACGATCAGCCCCTTGCTGTCGGGTGTCCAGTTAAAAGCCTGCTCGCCAAGCGGTGCACGCCAGTAGCTGGCCTTGTGGGCCACCTGGAGTTCGCCGCCCTCCACAGGGATCACCACAATCTCCTTCATCCCTCTGTGAAGGGCGATCTGTTTTCCATCAGGTGAGAGCTTGGGATGCAGCAGCTCCTGCTCATCCTTGACAAACAGCTCAGTGGTGCCATCAAGCTTGGTGATCCGCAATTCTCGCTTCGAGTTCTCACCGGCTGCCACATGCAGCACACGCTCGTCGTCGAGCCAGATCGGATCAGATTCAGGTCCAAATGTCGTGGTCAGGGCTCGAGTTGTGCCGCCTTTAGCGGGGATCAAATATAAGTTGCCGCGGAGAGAGAACACACCGCGCTTGCCATCTGGGGAGACCGCGAACTGCTCCGCGCCGGTTGTCAGGCTGAAGTGCTGGTATGCATCCCGGCGGGAATCCGAAGGAGCCAAAACCACAACTTCTGCTTCCGCACCCTTCGCTTTGTCATAAACCCACAAGGCTGAATCGTGCTGATAGGCGAGCTTTGAGCCGTTAACCGATACAGTCAGACGTCTGACAGTGCCGCTGTCGTGGCTCGTCAGCTGCTTCTTGCTGCCGTCCAAACCCATCTCCCAGACATTCGGCATGCCGCTTCTGTTGGACACGCAGGCAAACGTATCTGAGCCAGACCAGACCGGGAAGAGGTCGTAGGCTTCGCCTTCAGTGATTTTCTTGTGGCTGCGCAGGGGGGCTCCAGTATCTGCGATCCAGACTCTGGCCGTGTTGGCCCCACTCTTCGTCTCGTAGCGCCAGTGGCTTGGGCTGCCGGAAGTGTTGAAAAGAACCTGTTTTCCATCCGGGGAGACGTCGGGGTAATACTCCATCTCCATCATCTCGCCGGTCAGCTTGACCACAGAGCCGCCGGTGACAGGTACGCGGAACAGGTCGAGACGACCCCACTTGTTGCCATAGCCGTAGACGTGACCATCAGAGGCGGACCAGGGATACTCGCTGCCGCTGTCAAAAGTGAGCCGACGCAGGTGTGTGCCATCTGCACCGACAGTGAAGACATCGAGGCTTCCGTGCCTGGTCGAGCCGAAGTAGATCGTGCGGCCATCAGGGGACCAGACGGGCATCGATTCGTCTGCTGGGTGGACGGTGACACGGGTCGCCATTCCTCCTTCCGTAGGCACTGTCCAGATGTCGCCTTGCCACTCGAAGGCAATGGATGCTCCATCAGGCGAAATAGCAGGATCTTTGATCCGCTTGATGACTGGGCCAGCTTGGGCCGACACGGCTGCGGTCAGCGCGATGGCGCCGATCAGAAATCGCATAACGACTAGTATGTCAAACCGGCCGCCAGAGTTGCCTCATGGGCAAAATTCAAAGAGCCGCCGGCCGAAGCCGACGACTCTTGAGGGTGAGGAGGGAGGAATAAAGACGCTACAGCTTCAGGTCAACGATTCCGCTGACGCCGACGCCATCAACCCGCTCGATGTTCTTGGGGTCTTTGATGTTGATGTCGTTCACCGGAATAAGGGCCCGAACCTTGATCTCGCGACCAAGGAGCTCAGCCTGCGGCGATGCCACAGCTTTCACCTTGTCGACGTTCGCTTTGGTCCCCATCACCTGTGCTGCTCCGACGGCTGTGCGCGAGCTGATTCCGATCGTGTAGATCGGGACAACCTTGGTGTATTCGGTCTCGGTGTTCTTGTGGTCTGTGAGGTTGTTAAACGCTTTGTTGATGTCGTTGTCAAACTCGCGAACCGCTGCTGCAACACCAAAAATCTTAATGGCCTCTTTCAGCTGAAAAGCTGACGCCGCACCCCCGGCGGCCAATACGACTGCGCCCAGAGCAATCATCAGTGCTTTCTTGTTCACTTTCATGTCTCTATTCTATTTGACTATTTAAGAGCCTTCTGCGTTCCAGTTCCCGGCCAAGACCCCGTCGGAATGCCTGCCAGTAGGGCATAAAAGCGGCCCCAGATCCGAAGATCTGGGGCCGAATTGTCGTTCCGTATCTAGTTCTGTTTAGAACTTGATGCGGACCTGAGTGCTCAGGAGGCCGCCTCGGTTTGAGGTCTCGCCGCTGTTTTCAAGATCACTGAATGTGTATTTGAAGAACAGGTCAGAGTTCTCACCGATCGACTGATCGTAGGAGACTGTGTACCACCGGTACTGGTCAGCCTCGTCGCCCTCGTACTCCCATCCGGAGTCCTCAAAGCTGAGGCCGAGTCGCTTGCCATCAGCAAGCTTGAAATTCAGGCCTGCCCGAATCTCCTTGAACTCCCAGTCTGCGTCTGGAATGTACTCAACATCGTCGAATGCGCCCCAGAGGGTCACTGTGTTGTTGAGCTTGTACCAAGCGGTGCCGTGGGCACCCTTGATTCCGACCGGGTTGTACCAAGTTGCGAGTCGACCCCAGTCGCCAGGAGCGCTGAAGTACTCTTCGATCTCTCGGTAGCCTCCCTTGAAGCCCCAGTTGCCGCCGTTGTAGGCCAGCATGCCGTGGGTGGCAGTGTTCATCTCGTCAATCACGGCATCGGTGTTGTAACCGAGGTCGGACTGACTGAATGAACCCATCAGCTTCAGGTCGCCGAATCCGAAGTGGAGTTCGCCGCCGTAGACTGTGTTGCGGTTGACGTAGTCATCCTCTTCGATTTCAACAACATCGTTGGTATCGAGCATGATGTAGTTCAGCTTCAGTTCACCGTTGTCGCCCAGAGGCGTATCGAGCGTGAATCCGAGGGACTGATCGACCCTTGAGCCAAGCTCAGAGTGCAGATTGATTCCGTTCAGCTCGCTGCCCTGGGAGGTGTCACGATCGGAATTGCGGCCGCCGA
>JALGYA010000043.1 GCA_029824475.1 Fimbriimonadia bacterium
CCTACACTCGCCATCAGCGAGTGGCCCTTTACATCCCTTTCCTCGGCGACGTTGATCTTGAGAAAGCAGGCCTCAGGAGTGGCGATGCAGCCTCCAATGTGACGATTTATGAGACAGGCGCGACGATCCTAAATGCGGAGCAGGTTGGCGGCATTCCCTGCGTGTCTCCTATCATCGCCTACTTGGACCTGCTGGGAATAACTGGCCGGGGGCAGGATGCGGCTACGCACCTCTATGACATAGTGGTTGAGCCGAGGTACTTATGAGTAGAGAAAACGCAACTGAGAATGATGTATCAGCCGCCAAGCTCCTCCTGGAGGAGATCGCTCAGGTTTTTGAGGATGTAGACGGCGCCGTAGTGATTGGTGGAACCGTTCCCTATTTGGGAATCCCTCAAGACCATGAGCAACACGAAGGAACGGTTGAGATCGATATCGTCCTCGATCAGAATCTTAGGGCAGGCGGCGATCTGACGCTGCATGAAGTGCTGACCAGAAGGCTCTTCCAGCAGGACACTTCTGAGCCCTTTCGATGGACAAAAGGGGTAGAGATCGGAGGGGAGACTATCCAAGTAGAAGTGGAGTTCTTGGGCGGAGGAGAAGTTCCGCCCCATGGCCTCAGGAGAGTCTCCGCAGAAGATTTGTTCGTCAGCGTGATCAGCGGCCTGGAAGTAGCCTTGGAGGAGCCATGTGTCGCAAGAACTGATGACGGTCAGGTGCTCTGTATCGCAGCGATCCCAGCATTCATCGTCATGAAAGCCGTCTCACTGGAAATTCGCGAGAAGAGCAAGAAGAACAAAGATGCGTATGACATCATCTACTGTTTGAGGAATTACCCCGGCGGGTCAGCCGTGCTTTCAGGAGAATTCAGGACCCTGCTTCCAAATCACTTGATTGAGCACGGCCTGAACCTTCTTTCTGAGCTGTTTGAGTCGATCGAGTCGATGGGCCCTAAAGCGTATGCCGAGCGATCACAGCCTGACGATTACGAGAACTATAGGCGAGAGGCCCTCGAACGCGTGAAAGAGCTGCTCGACGCCATTCACCCCAGCTAGTGAAATCAGCCAGAATCAATCCATGAACGCCCTGCGAGGCCTGCTGACCCTATCCAACGCTAGATCGCGCCGCATCTCGAGCTATGAAAAGGACGGCGGTAACTCCGACTACATCAAGTTCGCCAAGGGTGAGACGGCTGTGCTCGCCGACATCGAAGGCGCGGGGATTGTCAATCACATCTGGATCACCGTCTGGTGCGATGACCCGCTCTACCGCAAGAACCTGATCCTGCGCGCCTACTGGGACGACCAGGACCACCCGAGCATCGAGGCGCCGCTGGGAGACTTCTTCGGCAACGGGTTCGGCGAGACTTACCTCTTCAACAGCCTCCCCCTCATCGCCGGACCAAAAAGCGGCCGCGCGCTCACCTGCTACTTCCAGATGCCGTTTGCTAAAGGCGCTCGCATCACTATCGAGAACCAATGCACCCACGACGTGCCGCACTTGTACTACTACATCGACTATGAAGAGCACGAGAAGATCGGCGATGACGTCCCGCGATTCCACGCCCAATACATGCAGGAATACACCAAGCCGGAAGGCGACGGCGACCGCGAAAACGAGTGGTCAACCCTCGGTGACGTGCCCAAGAATCCGAGCGATAAAGACAACTACTTGATCGCCGATATTGAGGGGCGCGGCCACTTCGTAGGCGTCAACTACTACGTCCAGAACCCCGGCCCCATGTGGTACGGCGAGGGCGACGACATGTTCCAGATCGACGGCCAAGAGTGGCCGGACATCCACGGCACAGGATCAGAGGACTACTTCGGCCAATCCTGGAGCCCCGATGAGATCTTCCAGCACCCCTACTTCGGCACAGCTCGCGCGCCAGGCAAGATGGGGATTGAAGGCGAGGGCTTATTCGGCTGGATCGGCAGGACGCACTGCTACCGGTTCCACATCACCGACCCGATCCACTTCAAGAAGAGCCTGCGGGCCTCAATAGAGCATGGCCACGCCAACGTATTGACGCTCAACATGTCCACGGTCGCCTACTGGTATCAGACGATGCCGGCCAAGCCGTTCCGCCCCTTCCCTTCTGCTGAGGAACGGAAGCCGAAGCCGGATATCAGCACGGTGGACATCCACAAGTGGCGGGAAGCCTGGCGGCAGTCGAAGGGCGGCGGCCAGCTCTGGGGGAACGAGGACTAGCCTCGCATCCCCTGCTCCCGGTCCTTCTCTGCGAGGGACCGGTCAGGGATCTTGCCCAGTCGGGGTACTTCGTACTGTGAATCCGCCCAGGTGATCAGCTCTCGTAAGAGGGCTGGTTGGCTGTCGGCGAGATTCGTTGTTTCGCTGACATCCTTTGAAAGGTCGTAGAGCTCCCACGTCTGCGCTTTTCCTGGTTTGACGGCTTTCCAGTGGCCGTCACGGACAGCCTTCTGTTGGCTGAATTCCCAGTAGAGTCTTCTGTTGGGCAGCCGGTCGGTGTCGCCTTTCGCCAGCGGCAGGAAACTGCGGCCATCCGTTTCGGGCATTGGCGCACCGGAGAGCTGCGCAAATGTCGGCATGAAATCCGCAAAGTGGATCGGATCGTCCACGACCCGTCCTGCCGGCACTGTTCCGGGCCATCTTACAAAGAACGGCACCCTCAGCCCGCCTTCATAAAGGTCGCGCTTCTGGCCTCTGAATTCGACGCCAGTCTTGGGGTCAACATTGGGTGCGAAGAAGCCCCGCGGACGGCCATCAATGCGGAAGTAATCCTGGCCACCGTTGTCGCCGCAGACGATCACCATCGTGTTCTCCTCCAGCCCGTACAGAGCTAGCTGTGTCAGCACCTCTCCAACCATACGGTCAGCCATCAGCAGCATCGCCGCGTAAGCCCGGCTGTCTGTGTCACGTGACTGCCCTGCCGTCCAAGGCTTGTCAGCAAAAGCGAGCCACTCTGGCGAGTCTTTAGGAAATCCCCAATGGCCGTGCGGCAGGGTCCACGGCAGGTACATAAAGAACGGCTCGTCCTTATGGTCGCGCAGCCACCCCAGCGACTCCTGGTGGATCACGTTCTGCGCGAACGTGCGGCCTTCGTAGCGTGAGCCAGGGTTGCCTGGCAGCACCAGCTCTTCGCCATTCTTGATCACATATTCCGGATAGTAGGTGTGCGCGTGGACCTGGTCATAGAAGCCGACGAACGTCTCAAATCCCTGCAGGATTGGAGATCCCTCCGAGCCGCGTCCGCCAATCCCCCATTTGCCAAATCCGCCCGAAACATAGCCCGCGGTCTGGAACATCTCGGCCAAGGTTGTCTCTTCGTCTCTGATCGAAGAGAATGAGCCGCTGTTGCCGCGAACGGTCATATGACCAGCGTGCTTGCCGGTGAGCAGGCTGCACCTTGTGGGCGCGCAGACCGGGCCGCCAGCCAATGCCTGTGTGAACCGAGTGCCCTCCTGCATGAAGCGATCGATGTTCGGGGTCTTGATGTCCGGGTGCCCGAGCCCACTCGCCTCGTAATACCCCCACTCGTCGAGCATGATCAGCACGACGTTCGGCGGGTCGGCTGGAGGGAGGAAAGCCGCGGAAAAGATCATGAAGTGATCTTACTTTGCCCGTCTAGAAATTATCGAACAGATTCCCCGGCTCTTCAACCTCGTACCCCCGAGGCATCGGGCCGATCAACTGGTTGATCGGAATGCACTTGGCCGAAGTATCGCCAAAAGCAACCGCCACACAGTCTGAGTAGAGCCCATACGGCCGCACGCGGCCGTTCCAGACCGTCTGAAATGGATGCTCATAAGGGTGGTAGATGTTGCCGTTCCTAAACAGCGTCGGCGGAGTGAAGTGGATCCAGCCGCGACCGTTCACGAAGCTCTTCCAGTTCGTGGGGTTCAGCTCCGCTTCGCTCCCGATCAGCTCCTCCTGATAGGCCGCATCAACAGCGAAGACTACAATGCCCGACGGGTTGTAGAGCTGCGACTCACTCAAAGACCGATCAACCCAAGCGATGCTCGGGTTGATCGCCAGATTCGAACCACCCTGCCACGGCTTGCCCCACTTCGCGGGAGGATAAGGATGCCCTGGAGCTGTGCGGATCTCCTTGCTTTTTACGTAGGGGTGAATCCGCTCCGGCCACTGCTTTGGGTACTGATACGTCTCCTCATCGATCTGAATGCGCGTGCAGAGCGGCGAATACCGGTCGTCGTTGTCGATCATGTAGATCTGCATCCCCAGGCCAATCTGCTTGAGATTGCTGACGCTGGCAATCTTCTTTGCTGACATCTTCGCAGCTGCAAAGACCGGGAACAGGATCGCAGCCAGGATGGCGATGATCGCAATCACAACAAGCAATTCAATCAGCGTAAAGCCCTGACGGTGCTTCGACGTGGGTCGGTATCTCACAGCGTTGTCTCCTCAGCAGCCAGCTTTGGCTAGAGAACCGACGGGTGGTATTTCAATTCCATGAACTCAAGCAGAGCTCCGTCAAGGCTTGCCTCGAACGGCACGCTCGTGCCGTAAATCATCTGGGCGAGCGCCTCAGGGCCGCAGGAGTTTGCCCAGGTGTAGTAGATGTCTCCTTCACCGTCGTATGAATCTTCATCGTAGACCCTGTCACCGAGCGTCGTTTCGAGGACATCTTCATTCAGCCTGTGGTAGGTCAGGTCACCGTAGTGATTCTCTTTCACCTCACCCTTGCCAGAAACGTGCCAGCCGAGCGCTCCGGCATCCGCGAAGTCGCCGATCACTCTCATCCCGCCAACCTGCCAAGAGTAGCTCCTGACACCATCGTCCAAGGTCATTTCCGCGACAGGAGATCCCATCTGATCCGTCGCATAGTCCTTCGTCATATCGAGCCAGAGGCCCACATCCCCCACTTTTAGGCTGACCCGATCGATGTCAAGCGGATCATCGGACTGCGGATTGTGGCTCACTTCTACCGGCTTATCTACAGGATCCGGCGTGTCAACTTTCACCTCCGAATCTCCTGAACATCCGAAAACACTGAACGCAAGAAGAGCGGCTCCGAAGAGTGTGGCGTGCTTCTTCATGGCGCAATGCTACCAGTGTTCATCCGAATCTGAATCAACCACAAGCATCGGTAGTAAAATCCTGCAGATGATGAGAGTGGCCGTTCTAGTCGGGTCGAAAGGGCGAGGATCGAACATGGCCGCTATCGTTTCGGCATGCAAGGCAGGCTCGGTCAGCGCAGAAGCCGCCCTCGTCATCTCCCCCAAGGCGGGCACCAAAGCCGTGCTGCGAGCAGAAGCTCTAGGAGTGCCAGTCAGCGTGCATCACCACAAGGGCGAGAACTACGCGGCTGATCTTCTGGATGCCCTCATAGAGGCCAAGATCGACCTGATCTGCCTGGCTGGATACATGACTCTGCTGCCTGCGGACGTCGTGCATAAATACGATGGCAGGATTCTCAACATTCATCCAGCTCTGCTGCCCAAATTCGGCGGAAAAGGGATGTATGGCATGCACGTCCACACCGCCGTGGTCGCAGCGGGCGAGACCGAATCAGGCTGCACTGTCCACTTCGTCAACGAGGTCTACGACGATGGCGCCGTACTGCTGCAGAAGCGCTGTCCTGTCACTCCCGATGACACGCCAGACACCCTTGCAGACAAGGTCTTGGATCTGGAGCACGCGGCCTACCCTGAGGCTGTCCAACTGATGGCGGATCGGCTGAAATGACGACGCTGGGTGTGCGGATATTCATCTATTCTGGCTCTGTCTTTCTCCGCACGGTTCTCTGGTTTTACGGGCTTCGTCGGGAGAAGAACCGCTCGGCCATCCCACGCCAAGGCGGACTGCTCATCTTGGCCAATCACAAGTCGTACCTCGACCCGCCGATCGTCCAGATAGGATGTCCGCGCCACGTCTGGTTCATGGCCAAGCAGGAGCTTTTCGACATGAGGTTTGTGGGCTGGGTGCTGAGATATGTCGGCGCCTTCCCTGTCAAACAGAACGCACCAGATCGTGCGGCGCTGAACCGCGCCATTGAGCTCCTCAAGGCAGGCGAAACCGTGTGCATCTTCCCCGAAGGAGGCGTCAACAACGGCAGCGAAGTGGGAGAACTGCAGGGTGGAGCCGCGCTCATTGTTCGAAGGGCGCAATGCCAAGTCATCTGCTGCGGCCTCAAAAACACAGAACAGCTGATGGGCGTCGACGAGATGAAGCCGAAGAGGGCTTCCGCCAGAGTAGAGGCTCGCTGGGGCGAGCCGAGATCGTTCGACAGAAAAAGCCCAGCCGAGGAGATACTCGGCTGGGCTTCATCCGAATTGAATCGGCTGCTGGACTAGTGTCCGCCGTCCTCTTCTTTTTTGACCACGCCGGGTGGTCGCGACCATGAGCCGTTTCGGTCGTCAGCACGGTTCCTGTCGTTGTTCCGCTGCATGCTCGTCGTGCCCTTGTACTCCCAGCCTGCAACCGGCTCGTTCTGTCGGTACGAGTAGTCGAACATTGCCATGCCCAAGAGGGCAAACGCGAAGACGCCAATCGCGGCCATGTACTTGGACATCCTCGATGCGCCCCGCAGCCCCATGAAGGTCAGGACAACAAATGTTGCTTTGGCTACAGCAATCGCCATGGCAATCGAGTTGGTTCCCCAGGGCCCAAGGGCATTGAGGAACTCAAACACCTCAAACCTTGCAGACGCAATCGTGAGGAACATGAGACAGCCGAGGTAGAAGAATGTCCAATTCAGCTTCGAAACTGGTGTGATGTGATGTGAATGTCCTTTTTCGTTTTCGCTCATTTCACTTTCTCCTATGGGGCTGGGATCAGATAGAACAGGGGATACAGGAATATCCAGACAAGGTCGACAAAGTGCCAGTAGAGACCACACAGCTCCGTCGGGATGTAGTCGGTGATCAGTGATGACCTCTTCTTGATCAGCCTGATCAGAACCACGAAGATGATGATGCCGACGAGAACGTGAATCCCGTGCAGGCCCGTCATCACGAAGTAGAGGCTGTAGAACAGCCGAGCCACTTCAGGATTCGCTTCGTAGTGATAGTGCTGAGCAAAGTGCTCGTTCGGGAAAAGGCCAGAACCGATCTTGTCCTTGTACTCGAAGAACTTGATGACCAAGAACCCTACGGCACACGCAACCGTTGCCCAGAGCCAGTTGACCTGCTTCTTCATTTCACCTGTCTGACCGCGATGTACAGCCCGAGCCACAAAGTACGAGCTCGCGAGCAGGATCGCAGTGTTGAGACCGCCGAGCTGCCAGTTCAGGTGCCCGGACAGCTGCGCAAAATCATGCAGGTAGTTGATCCGGTAGAGGAAGTAGATGAAGAAGATCGCTCCAAAGAAGAGCAGCTCCTGCGCCAGGAACGCCCACATCCCGATGAGGTATGTGTCCTGCTGCTGATCAATGTCCTCGTACTGGAAATAGACTTCCGGTTCGTTGGATTCGTGTGCTTGAATCGCCATCAGCTCTTGTCCTCCGAGTTCTCGTCCCACCAGGCGTCTTCGTCATCAACTACAGCGAGCTGGCCCCGCTTCTCCATCGTCCGCAGCGCCTGAGCAGCATCAGAGATGGCATCGTAGTTGTACGCGTCCTCTGTGACCAGAATCTTCTCCGTAAAGTTGACAGTGATCGGTGGGCTGGCCGCCTTCTCCCACTCAAGGCCCTTGGCATTCCAGGGGTTTTGTGTTGACTTGCGCCCCTTGAAGTAGGAGTGCGTCAGATAGATCATCGGCAGGAAGAATCCAAGCCCGAGAACCGTCGATCCCGCCGTCGATAGAACGTTGTAGAACAGCCACTCCGGTGCGATCCCATACATGTGGTACCGCCTCGGCATGCCGAGAACACCCAGGATGAACTGCGGGAAGAACGTCAGGTTGAACCCGACGAAGACCAGCAGCGCTGAGATCCTGCCCCAGAACTCGCTGTACAGCCTGCCGCTTATCTTGGGCCACCAGAAGTGGAGGCCGCCCATAAACGCCGTGACCGTACCGCCGACCATCACGTAGTGGAAGTGCGCAACGATAAAGTACGTACCCGTCAGATGGATGTCAGTCCTTATCGACGCCAAGAACATCCCTGTGATGCCGCCGATCACGAACAGCCCAATGAAGGAGAGCGCGTAGATCATCGGCGTCTGGAAGCTGATTGAGCCCTTATACAAGCTGACAGACCAGTTGAAGGTCTTCACCGCCGATGGAATCGCAACCAGGAAGCTCAGCAGCGAGAATATGACGCTGAGATAGACAGACTGGCTGGAGATGAACATGTGGTGCCCCCAGACCAGGAAGCCAAGGACTGCGATCGCAAGCGATGAGAACGCGACAAAGTGATAGCCGAAGATCTTGCGCTTGGAGAAGCACGCGATCAGCTCACTCTGCACACCCATCGCCGGCAGAATCATGATGTAGACAGCAGGGTGCGAATAGAACCAGAATAGGTGCTGGAACAGCACCGGGTCGCCGCCTAATTCCGGACTGTAAATGCCGACTCCGAGTGACCGCTCGAGAACGACCAGCAGCAGCGCCATCGCAACGACCGGTGTACCAAGGATCATGATCAGGCTCGTTGCGTAATGAGCCCAAACAAACAGCGGCAGCCTGAACCAGGTCATGCCCGGAGCGCGCATCTTGTGGATCGTCGCAATGAAGTTGACACCTGTGACGATCGAGCTGAACCCGTTCAGGAAGATGCCGACAAGCGTAAGGCTGATCTGCGTCTCTGAGTAGATGCTCGAGAGAGGCGTGTAGAACGTCCAACCCGCATCGACGCCGCCCATCATCATGGCGATCAGCACAAGCGTGCCGCCAACCGCATACAGATACCAACTGACGAGGTTTAGCCTGGGAAATGCCAGATCCCTCGCCCCGATCATCAAGGGCAACAGGAAGTTGCCCAAGACCGCCGGTATCGCAGGGATCATGAAGAAGAAGACCATGAAGATGCCGTGCGCGGAGAATGTCTTGTTGAACATCTCGTTGCTGAGCATCCAGCCAGTCGGTGAGGTGAGCTCTAGGCGTATGAGCGCCGCGGAGAGTCCGCCCAAGATGAAGAAGAACGTCACACCGATCAGATAGAGGATTGCGATCCTCTTGTGATCAGTCGTCGTCAACCACGATCTCAGCGTGTGGTCCGCGTTCAGGTAGTTCTTTTCCTGAACTGTTTCTTGTTCTGCAGCTGCACTCATGCTTACTGGATCTCGTCTTCTGTCTGGGTCGTGCTCGGTGATGCCGTGCGATTAGCCGTATCTGTCGAGCTGTCTGGCGCCGTCGCGGTTGGCGGCACTGGTGCGCCCGGCCGCTCGAATGGCACGAGGTCACCGGCATTGCCAAGCGACTTGACGTAGGCGTTGAGCGCCAAAATGTCCTCTTCGGTCAGGGAGCTGTAAGACGGCATCGTCTTGTCGTAGCCCTCAACGATCTGGGATGTCGGATCGATGATCGACAGCCTCAGGTAGTCGTTGTCAACAGCCACGGTCTGGCCGTTGGCCAGGCTGCGTTGTTCACCCATAATGCCGTAGAGCGACGGGCCCTTCACGTTGTTCTCGCCGGTGTGGCAGGAGCCGCAGTTCTTGTCTTCAAAGACCATTTTCCCGGCCTCGATGACCGAGCCGGCCTTCGGCCGATTCTTGTCGCCATTGGCCTCCTTCCATTCTGCAAACTCGTCCGCTTCCATCACGTGAACCCAACCGACCATTTCCGAGTGGTGGGTTCCGCAATGCATCGCGCAGAGCATGCGATAGCTGCCCGGCTTTGTTGGTGTGAACTGAAGCTCCGTATAGCGGCCAGGGACCACGTGATACTGTGCCCGGAAGGCCGGGAGATACATCGCATGGATGACGTCCTGCGAAATCATCGTCATCTTGACCGGCTGGCCGACCGGCAGGTGCAGCTCGTTGTTCTCACGAGTGCCGTCCATATGCTGGAGGTGCCACATCCACTGCTTTCCAACCACGAACACGTCCATCGCATCGCGATCCATGTCGCGATTCTCAACGAAGAGTCGTGCGCTCCATACGAACGTTCCCAAAGCGAGGATGAGGGGAACTCCGGTCCAGAGGACCTCCAGCTTGGTGCTGTGATCGATCGGATTCGTTCGATCTGCCTTCGTGCCGCGCCGATATTTGACAGCCAGGACTGTCACGAGAACGCAGACCAGCACTGTGAAGAACACAGAGAGGCCCGTTATCGTGAAGAACAGCTTGTCGTGAGCGGCGGCGTCTTTCGAGGCTGCCTCTGGCCAAAGTGGATTATTCCAAAAGTTCATTCGTCTCAGCAGCGGCTAGGAGCCGTCAGCCTCCTCCTGTTTCAGTTCAAGCCTTTCGCTGCGATTCATGCTGTATATCCAAGTGCCAAGACCGATCATTGTCGCGAGCGCCATCAAAATAGTTGTGTTCCAGATCATCCTTGAGCGTGCGCTTCCAAAGGCGTCAAGTTTGATGCACGAGAGGAATGACTCCACCTCGCTTCGCTCGCCGATCTCATTGTTGCCTGCAGCTTTCAGAGATTCCAACAGCGGCTTCTGGTCGTATTCAGTCCGCAGGAAGTACTTGGAGATCTGTCCTTCGGGAGTCAGAACCACCAGCGCAGCTGGATGAACAATCTGATTGTTCGCAGCATCGTAAGTGAACTTGTAGCCGATGCTGTCAGCCAGAGCATTGATGTTGTCGAGCTCACCGGTCAGGAAGTGCCAGGAGTCCTCTGTCCCTTCTCTGTCATACAGAGAAAGATACGAGTCCTTTTTCAGCCTCGCCATGTCGGTGTCCTCAGTAGGATTGATCGAAACGGCGATCACATCAGCGAGCTGGCCGATCTCATCTTCTTCCCTGCGGAAGCCGTTGAGAACTTCGAGAAGACTGTTCAGCTCCTGCGTGCAGATGCCTGTGCATTCATAAAAAATGAGCAGCAGAATTGCAGGTCGGCCATCAAGGAGACTTCCGATTTCAACTCGGCTCCCATCTTCCTTGTTGAACTCAAGGTCAAGCGGAATCTTCTCCTCAAGCCGCTGATCAACTCGAACAGCTGCATTGCCTGCATTGGAAGCCACACGACCTTCACCCGGAATGGGCGCGTCCATGCCTTGGCTGCCATAGAACTGCGCTGAACCAAGCGATGCGAAGCAGGCCAGCGTGACAAGTGCTGTCAGCCTTCTCATCATTTTGTGTAGTCCTCCGGAACCCCAGCGTCTGCCCTCGTTGGGAAGCCCTCAGCGAGGGCAATCTCCTGGGCGCGGGTCACCGGGATGCGGGCCTTGCCTGCATCCTTGTCGACCCAGCTGTAGTTCTTGAGCAGCTCTCGTTCGGCCTGCTTCAGGTCCTCAACATCAGTAATAGCGGTTCGATTCGACTGAATCAGCGGCACATCCGCATCGGGAAGGATACGGATCTTTGTCGAAAGCGAGTCCCCAGGAGTCGTGACCGAGTCGGGATCGACCCAGCGCATGAACTGCTGCGCGACGATGAAGCAGCCGACGAAAAAGACCATGAAGTAGATGAACGGCTTGCCGGACTTATGGACCGGCAGGTCGCGCTCTTCATAGCTCATCTGCTCAATCTGTTTGAGCTCTTCATCGGACATTTCGTGATCATGCATGGCTTGAGGCCTCCTCGTTTGGCATCCTGTTGTCGTCAGACACAAGGTACGGATGCGACTCTGTCATCAGCGGTGCCTGAGTGATTCGCACTGAGAAAATAACCGCCCAGATGCCGCCAAAGAACAGCATCGCGCCGCCTAGCTTCATAGCGATATCGCCCGGTGCGCTTCCTGGATAGAGTGACGGGCCGAGAACATAGAACCAGTTCACCAGCTGCATCACCAGCACCAAGATGCCGATTCTTGCCAGACCCTTCGGGCTGCGTTTGAGCCCGGGGAAGAGCAGAGCGATGAACGGGAAGAAGAACTGAAGTCCGACTCGCGAAGAAGCGATCATGAACCAGTCCTCTGTGCCTCGGTTCACGTAGTAGCTCGTGAATTCCGGCATATTGCCTGACCAGATGATCAGGTACTGCGAAAGCGTAAAGTACGTCCAGAACAGCGTGAACACGAGGGTCATGTTGCCGATGTCCCTTGTGAAGTCAGTGTTCATGATCGCAGCGTACGGCTTCTTTTTCGCCTGACTGCCAACAATCCAGAGGCCGACGCCCATCGCGGAGATCGCTCCGCCCATGAGCAGCCAGACTCCATAGATCGTGGAGTACCAGTGTGCATCGAGCGACATGGCCCAGTGCGTGTAGGCAAAGTTCACCGCGAGCACGAACAGCAGCAGTGCTGGACCAGCGAGGTTGTTTCGCTTGTCGGACCACTTCTTATCTCCCGTCGCCTCCTCCTTCTTCAGCCACGTCGTCATCAGGTGGGAGAGGATGAGGAAGATCGCGTAGTACACGAGTGACCACTGAATGAAGCCCTCACTGCTGAGGTACTTGGATTTGGCCTCCAGTACAGCATCTCCGGCTCTAGCTTCAGGTGTCCACCAGTGATGGAAGACGATTTCAGCGCCTGGCCCGAAGGTCAGAACTGCCCAGAGAATGAGCGAGACGACGATCATCCCGGTGCCGCCGCCAGCTTCCCAAATCCTGACAAGAGGTGCGCCCCACTTGCCGCGCACCGTGTGGTGCAGCAGCATCAAGCCGAGCATTCCCAGGCTGATGCCTGACCAAGTCAGCCATCCAAAGTGAACGGCTCTCCACAGATCTTCTGGCTCATTGAACACGCCGCCCATGAAGAGCAGCAGAGCACCGGCAACCAAGCCGATGATTCCGAGAATCCTTGCGGATACATGGAAATTTGTAGTCTCAGCAGCCTGGCTCAATGTGAGGCCTCCTCTGCAGATTCATTGCCTTCGGCTTCATCTGATCCTGTCTCTTCTGAATTTTCTTCAACTGGCGGTTCGCCGCCGCCTGCCCCCGGAGGGCCGCCTCGCGTCGGGCGAGTCCGAGCGGTGGTTGCTTCAGCTCCGAGCGTCTCTGCCTCGTCGTGGCCACCGAGGTGGTCAACGTCGTCTGCATTAAGATCAGCGGCGTCCGTGTACTGGCTCTGCTGGAGAACCTTGACGTACGAGACGATCGCCCATCGGTCGAGCGGTTCAATCCGCGACCCGAAGGCATACATCTGACCGTAGCCGGTGGAGATGATGTCGTAGATCACGCCAACCGGCCAATCTCGGACGATGTCCGTGTGGTAGCTGGGAACCTTGACCTCTGGCTGGAATCCGCGCTTGGCGATCATTCCGCTGCCGTCTCCGAGCTGTCCATGGCAGGGCGTGCAGAAGATCGCGAAGCGCTCTCGGCCTCGATCGATCAGCTCTGCATCCACGACCACTGGGAACTCCGTGACCGGCTTTCCGTTCTGGTCGTAGCCCGTGTAGAACTCAACATCGTTCTTGACCTGACCCACAGCAACCGTTCCTGCAGGTGCGATCCGTGATCCGCTGGAGTTGTCGGAGAAGAAGTCGTTCTTGGACTGGGCAGTCACTCTAGGCTGCTGCCACATGTCACGGTGACAGCCTGCCGCAATGAGCGCTGCCCCGAGCATCATGGCCATGTAAGTGCGTTTCATTAGTAGCCCTCCGAAGTCATGATCGCTTCGACTGAAAGTGCGTTTTGACTCTTGAAAAATGCGACCACTTTGTCTTCACTGTAGGAAGGGTCTGCAGCTTCGATGCAGAGCACGAATCGGTCTGAAGTCGCCCGACCCATCGCCTCTGCATTCAGCACCGGATGGTGCGGCTTCGGCAGTCCGTTGAACGCAATCATCGCTCCAGCCGCGGTCAATGCGGCGAAGAGGATCATGCACTCAAAGGTGACTGGAACAAACATGGGGAACGAAGCGAACGGCTTGCCGCCGACATTGTGCGCGTAAGCAGTCTGGGAGACCCAGAGCTGCATGCCGATGCCTGCGGCTGCGCCAAAGGCGCCAGCTGCACCGACAGCCCAGGACAATCGAACGTCGTCCTTGGCTCCGATGGCATCGGTCAGGCCGTGCACTGGCATAGGCGAGTAGCCCTCCATGCTCGAATAGCCTTCCGCGCGGGCCGCTTTGGCTGCCGCGATAAGCTCTTCCGGAGTCGCAAAGTCTGCAACTACTCCGTAAGGCTTGGGTGATGTATCTCTTCCGTGCGACATCTGCTTCTCCTAGTGAGCCGAGGCCCCCTCCGTCTCTTCATGTCCATTGGCCTCGTGCTCCTTTTGATGGAGCAGCTCCTTCATTTCAAATATGTTGATGACCGGCAGGAAGCGAACGAACAGGAACATCAGGAAGATGAACAGTCCGATCGATCCGAAGAACATCGCGAAGTCCCAGATCGTCGGCGTGTAGTAGCCGTACGCGCCAGGGAGGTAGTCCCTGGTGAGCGACATTGGGATAATCACAAATCGCTCGAACCACATGCCCACGCTGACGAACATCGACACAACGAACAGTACGGTTGTGTTCTGCCGCATCTTTGGGCTCCACAAGACTTGCGGAGCGAGTGCGTTGCAGATGATCAGCGACCAGAAAGCCCATGCGTATGGACCGTTCATGCGGTTCCAAAGAAGGCTTCCTTCATACGGCGAACCGGAATAGTAAGCGTAGAACACTTCCATCGCGTAGCCGTAGACAACGATCAGCCCAGTGGCGAGCATGATCTTGGCCATCCAATCGAGGTGCTTCATCGTAATGAAGCTCTCCAGCTTGTACCACTTGCGGATCGGGATCCCGAGCGCCAGCACCATCGCAAAGCCAGCGAAGACCGCACCCGCAACAAAGTAGGGCGGGAAGATCGTGACGTTCCAGCCAGGGACGATGCCCATGGCAAAGTCAAAGGACACGATGGAGTGCACCGACAGAACCAGCGGAGTTGAAAGTCCGGCCAGGATCATCGTCGCGTGCTCGTACCGAGCCCAGTGCCTTGCGGAGCCTCGCCAGCCCAGTGAGGCCATGCCAAACGCCAGCCTCGCAAATTTCGTCTGAGCCCTGTCTCGCAGGGTCGCGAAATCCGGAATCATGCCGACGATCCAGAAGACAATCGAGACCGTCATGTAGGTTGAAACAGCAAAGACGTCCCAGATCAGGGGGCTTCTAAACTGCGGCCACAGCCCAAGGATGTTGGGATACGGGAACAGCCAGTAGGCGACCCACGGACGACCCGTATGAAGCAGCGGATAAAGACCCGCACACATGACCGCAAAAATGGTCATCGCTTCCGCAAAACGGTTGATCGAGTTGCGCCACTTCTGCTTCATGAGCAGCAGAACCGCGGAAATCAGCGTTCCTGCGTGGCCAATGCCGATCCACCAGACAAAGTTGATGATATCGAAGCCCCAGCCGGTCGGCTGGTTGTTGCCCCAAATGCCGATGCCCTTGAGCAGCAGCATCGTGATCGCAAGCATCAGGACCTGCAGCAGCATAAAGCCGCCGCCGAACATGATCCACCAAG
>JALGYA010000044.1 GCA_029824475.1 Fimbriimonadia bacterium
CACATCTATCGGCACCTCACACATGGAGATGCTCGGCTCCCGAAAAGGTGTCGCGAAAGCCAAAGGCGAACTCCTTGAAGCCCTCCCGGCAGACGGCGTCGGCATCCTCTGGGCCGAAGACGACTATTTCGACGACCTCCGTGTGCTCTGCCCTCGCGTCCGTACCTTCGGCATGTCTGGCGACGCTGACTGCCGTGTCACTGGCTACCGCGCCATCAACTGGACCACCAGCACTGCGCGATTGACCTTGAATGGGCAGAGCTGGGATGTCACGCTCCCCAGCATCGGGCGTCACCAGGCTCTCAATGCTGCAGCTGCCCTGCTGGCAGCAGTCGAGGCCGGTGTTGAACCGAGCGCAGCGGCCAGAGCTCTGGAGAACGCAGTTATGCCTGAAATGCGGCTGGAGGCAATCCAGGCGAACAACGGCACGATCCTGCTCGACAGCTACAACGCCAGCCCAGACTCCACCGTCGCAGCTATCAAGACTCTCGCCGAAGCCCCCTGCACCGGCCGACGCCTCGCCGTTCTCGGTGAAATGAAAGAACTGGGAGACGCTGAGGAAGCTGGCCACCGCACCGTAGGCAAAGCTCTCTCAGAATCGACAATTGATCTCGCCCTCATCACCGGCGGGGCAGCCAACTGGATTTACGACGAAGCGAGAGAACGAGGCTTCCCCGAGGATCGGATGATCTCGCTGGATCGTCTTGACCTGGAAAGAGTGAAGACGTTTATCTCCGAGATGCGAAGCGGCGACGCACTGCTCATCAAAGGCAGTCGCGCGCTGGAGCTTGAATCTGCCTTGCCAAAAGAGGTGCGGCGATGATCAAACACGCCCTCCTTGCAGGCCTGGTATCACTCGGCGTCTCATCATTATTCGCCCCGATCATCTTCAAGATGATCAAGGCGATGAAGAGCCACCAGAACGTCAGTGAGCACCTCCCCCAACATGCCGAAAAGCAGGGCACACCCACGATGGGCGGCCTCATTATTCTGCTCGGCGCGATCGTCGGTGCGTTCGCGGCGCCCAGCGTAGACCTTCTCGCCCCTCTCGTTCTTATCGCCACCTATGGCCTGGTCGGATTCAGTGATGACTACCTCGTCCCCAAGTTCAAGCCAGGCAGTCGAGGACTCCACTGGGTGCCAAAGCTCGGGCTGGAGATAGGCGGTGTTCTCTTGGCCGTCTGGATTGCGGGCCTGACCCAGCCCTATCAGATCGCCCTAGCTGTCTTCTTGGTCTTGATGTTCGGCAATGCCTTCAATTTCGCTGATGGTCTGGACGGTCAGGCCGCTGGTCTGGGCGCGTTCCTAATCCTCGGTCTTGCAGGCGTCATGTACGGCTTCGGCACGTACTCAGCAAGCCTCACAGTGCTTGCGGCCATCCTGGCGGCTCTGATCCCTTTCTTTATCTTGAACGCACCTCCTGCGAAGGTCTTCATGGGCGATGTCGGGGCCCTGCCGATTGGCGCGGTGCTCGGCTGGGCTGTGTTTGATATGGTCTCCCTGCCGGAGGCGGCAGACCACGGAATCTGGCTCTGGACTGCGCTGGGCGTCTGGTCGCTGGTTATGCTTGCTGAGATCGTGCCGCCACCGCTGCAGGTCTTCTCGTTCAAGCTGCGCAAGAAGCGGCTGTTCCCGTTCAAGACCCCCATCCACCACGGCCTCCAGGACAGCGGCTGGCCTGAAACTCGTGTCGCTTCGCTTCTCGTTTCGCTGCAGGCAGCGGTGAGCCTGATTGCAGTCGCCATCGCAGTCGCCAAGGGGCCGCTATGAGAGATTTCGCAGGCATGAGAGTGGCCGTCGCGGGCCTCGGCGTGAGTGGCCGGGCAGTCTGCCGGGCCGTGAAAGAACTCGGCGGAGTCCCAGTCGGCTTCGACCAGAAGCCTGCGGAGACGCCAGCTCTTATCAAGGCCGCAGATGAGCTGTCCCAGATCGACGTCGAATGCGTCATTGGCTGGCACGGGCGCCTCGATCCTGCTGAGTTTGACCTCCTCGTTGTCAGCCCAGGCTTCCCAAGCTCCCATCCAGCTCTGATCGACATGTCCGACCGGCCGGTCTGGGGCGAAATCGAATTTGCCTGGCGGATATCGAAGGCTCCCATCGCTGCCATAACGGGCACAAACGGCAAGAGCACCGTCACATCGCTCACCTGGACGCTTCTTCAAGCAGAGGGGATCAAGGCGAGGCTCTGCGGAAACATCGCCGGCAGTGGATTCCCCGAAGTGACTCTGACCCAAGCAGCCCTGGAAGCAGCCGAAGACGAAGTCCTCTGCGCCGAGATCAGCAGCTTCCAGCTCGAATTCGCCCTCGGATTCCGACCAGCTGCGGCCTGTATCACAAACCTTGCAGACGACCACCTCGACCGGCACGCCTCCATCGCGGAGTACCACGATCTCAAGCTCCGGCTCTTCCGCCAGATGGGGATAGGCGATACGATTGTCATCAACGGCACCGAAGGCTCCGTGACTGAGGCGATGGCCCGAGAGCGAACTCAGGACGCCAAGATCATCAGCTTTGGCACCAGCGATGCCGCGCCATTCGGAGGCCAGGAGCTTGACCTCGAAGGCACTGCTCTCTTCGGAGAATTTGGCCGGGCAAATGCCCTCATGGCCTGGCATCTTGCCGCCGCATTCGCCCCGATGGGTGAAGAAGCACGTCAGGCGATCCTCGACTTCCCAGGCCTCGCCAACCGTGCAGAACGCCTCGGCGAGAAAGACGGCGTCCTGCTCATCAACACAACGGTCTGCACGAATCCTGCTGCCCTGATCGCAACCGCGGGAGCACTGCCCATGCGCCAGCACATCCTCATCGGCGGGAAGACCAAGGGTCTTGATTTCGCACCTGTTGGCGATTTCCTGAAAGAGACCGGCCATCAAGCCGTTATCTTCGGCCCTGAGCCAGAAGCGATGAACGAAGCGATCGGCGGTCACTGGCCGATCTGCAGTTCGATGCAGGAGGCATTCGATCTTGCGCTATCCAGCGCCAAGCCAGGTGAAGCAGTGCACCTCGCCCCTGCCTGCGCTGGTGCAGACCCGTATCCAAGCTTCCGAGAGCGCGGGGAAGCCTTCCGCGCTATGGCCGCCGAGGCGATGTCGCAATGACTCGCAGCAAGTCCGGTCTCGATCCCCTCCTGATGCTGCTCTGTGCTGCGGCATCTTTGGCTGGCGTCTACTTGGTTTGGGCAGCGCTGATCGATAAATCAGCGAATCAGAATGAGGCCTTTCCTGTAACTGCGCTCATCCAACTCCTGCTTCTAGGAGTAGGAATTGGAGCGGCATGGGGCCTCGCAAGAGTCCCTGGAGACTGGTGGCGCAAGCTCAAATGGCCAGCACTGATCCTCTCGGTGATTGCCCTAGTTGTGGTCGCCTTATGGGGGATTGAGTTGAATGGCGCAAAGCGCTGGATTCCCCTCGGGCCCCTCAATCTGCAGCCAGCTGAGTTCATCAAGGTCGGGATCATTGTCTTCCTCGCTGCAGCACTTGCCAATCGCAAACCCATCCTTCCTCCCGCGCATACGCCTCGCAACTTTGCCGAGAAGATCGACATGGTCTACTGGCCGAGGATTCGCTCGTTCTGGCCGATCTTCCTGGTCATTGCCATTTCAGTTGGCATTGAAGAACAGCCTGACCTTGCAACAGCGGCGATCGTGATCGTCTCAATGTTCGCGATGATGCTGGTTGGTGGCGTAAAGACCACCAGAATTCTGCTTGTTGCCGCAGTCCTCACAGCCGGAGCTGTAGGGGCCGTCGTGGCAAAGCCATACAGGATTGAGCGGATCCGGAACATGGTCAATGCCCCTGCCAGCAGCGCAGCCAAGGACCACGTCACTCTTGCCAAAGAGTCGATTTCACGGGGCGGCTTGACAGGAGTCGGCATCGGCCAGGGTCGTGCCAAGAGCAAGGTGCCAGTGGTCGAGAGCGACTATATCACTGCGCTCGTGAGCGAAGAGCTCGGCCTCATCGGCATTCTCGCCCTATTTGCCCTCATCGCAGCTATTCCGATCAGGCTTCTCATTCTTGCCTGGGCTCAGCCGATGTACACACGATTGATCCTGGTTGGCACAGCAGCATGGATCGCTGTCCAAGCAAGCGTTAACCTGATGATGGCCAACGGCACGCTCTGGCCCATGGGGCTGCCGATGCCGTTTGTGAGCCAGGGCGGATCGAGCCTGGTCGCGCTGTGGGTGATGATCGGAATCTGTCAGGGGTCAATGATCCACTCAAAGAACAAAAAGGAGGTGCCTTCTGAAGCTAGCAGCAGCCGGCGGCGGAACCGGCGGACACATCTATCCAGCGCTTGAGGTCCTTCGGTCAGCCCGCGAAAAGGGCTGGGATATCAGGCACTACGGATCGCTCCGAGGTCCAGAAGGCGAGGCGATGGCTCATGAGGGAATCCCCTTCCAAGGGTTTGCTTCAGAGCCTGTCTATAGCCTTCGCACGCTGCGCGGCATCAAGTCCTTGATGAAGTTGGCGAAGGCCGTCTCCGCTGCACGACAATCGTTGGATGCAGACCGTCCAGACCTGATCTTCTCAACCGGAGGATACGGCGCGGCCCCAGCCGGCTTTGCCGCTGGCAAGCTTGGAATCCCCGTCGTCCTCCACGAGCAGAATACGGTGCCCAGTCGTGCGAACCTCTTGATGGCGAAGCATGCCTCCTGCGTCTGCACCGTGTTTCGCGGAGCAGAAAAGCACTTTCCCGGCAGCCGTGTTGTGAGAACGGGAATGCCGATCCGTCGTGAGCTGCGCGAGGCAGCCCTCAAAGCTCCTGAGACTGGCGACAGCATCTTTGTTTTTGGCGGGTCACAAGGCGCCAAGGTGATCAGCGAGGCTGCTATCACTGCGTCCTTGTCGGGCAACGATCTCAAATGCATCGTAGCGCTCGGGAAGTCAGGCGCGGACAACGCATTAGGCGCCGATCCAACCCGTGTCGAGACGCACCCTTATCTTAGTGCCAGCGGAATGGCCGATGCCTTCAGCCGCTCATTCGCAGTAGCCTCAAGGGCAGGGGGCTCACTGGCAGAAATCGCCGCCTTTAGGCGGCCCTCGTTGCTCGTGCCTCTCCCCATCGCCTTTGCAGACCACCAGACTCACAACGCCCGTGAATTCGTCGAAATGGGCGCGGCAACGCTGATTCCCCAGCCAGAACTTTCTCCTGAAACGCTCCGCGACGCGCTCCTAGAGTGGAAGTCAGACGAAGAAAGGACGGCGAAAGCCCGAGCGGCACTCGCTGAGTGGGATATCTTGGACACAGTGCCGCAGATTCTCTCCATCCTAGAAGGGGCCGTCTCGTGAGAACTCCTCAGGAGATCGACGACTTTGACCCGACAGACGCCTTAGACTGCGTCAAGGGGTTCTTTCTCGTCGGCATAGGCGGCGCTGGAATGAGCGGCCTAGCTCGGCTTTTGCGATCCCGTGGAACTCAAGTTCTCGGCACTGATTCAACCGACTCACCTCTCGTGAGAGAATTGATCAGCCTCGGCATTCCGGTTCGGATCGGCCACTCTGGAGCAGATATCCACCCAGGCGATGCGGTCGTCTTCTCAGACGCGATTGACCTCAAGACAAGCCCAGAGGCGGAACGTGCTGCCGAGCTGGGATCACCCATCTTCCGCCGCTCACAGGTTCTTGGATGGCTGATGCGAGGCCGCAAGGTTATCGCCGTTACTGGCACGCACGGCAAAACATCCACCAGCGGAATGATCGCCTCCGGCCTCCGGGCCGCTGGTCTCGATCCCACCATCGTCATCGGCGCACCGATGCCCGGCCTGGGAACCGGCGTCATTGAAGGCACATCTGACTGGGCTGTGGTCGAAGCCTGCGAGGCCTACGAGAGCTATCGCGACATCGACCCGACGGTCACGGTCCTCACGAGCCTTGAGCCGGACCACCTCGATTACCACAAGACATGGGAGCGCCTCTTGGCCTCCATGCAGACTTTCTTGGCGAAGACTCCGCAGGATGGGCTGATCCTCGCCTCCACGGATTCAGGCGCACAAGAGGCGACTGATGGATCGACCGCTCCGATCAAGACCTATTCCCCCAACGATCTTCCGGACATCACCCTCCAGGTTCCCGGCATTCACAGCAGGGAGAACGCAGCAGGTGCTCTTGCCGCGTGCGTGTTCGCCGGCGCAGACCCGGCTAAGGCGGCTGAAGGCATCGCCGCCTTCAAAGGCGCCGACCGCAGGCTCCAGGTCATTCGAGACGAAGATATCGCGGTTGTCGACGACTACGCGCACCACCCGACCGAAATCAGAGCGAGCATCCAGGCGATGCGAGAGCAGTTCCCTGGCAGGCGAGTCTGTGTTGTTTTCCAGCCTCACCTCTACTCGCGCACCGAACATCTACTGAAAGAATTCGCGGCAGCACTTTCAGAAGCTGATCATGTGGTCCTCACAGACATCTACCCAGCCAGAGAAGAGCCAAAGCCCGGCGTCAGTTCGCTCAGAGTCGGAGAACTGATCACCGCGCCGCTCACCTATGTTCCCAGCAGACACCTGCTTCCCAGAACGGCTGCCGGCCTGGCAAAAGAAGGCGATGTCTGGATCGGCATGGGCGCCGGAAACATCTCAGAGTTCGCCCCGGCATTCTTGGAGGAGCTTGACCGCCCGTCTCGCGCACGAATCGCTGTCATCTGCGGCGGTGACAGCGCAGAAAGGGAAGTCTCCATCCACAGTGGCCGCGAGGTCAAAGCTGCCCTCGATAGGCTCGGCTATGACGCTTTCCTTTTAGACATCACCGAGAAGGTCCTCTCAAGTGGCGATCTCAGTGCTCTCATCGGGCCGAACCGACCGGATGCCGTAATTCTTGAGGTCCACGGGACAACAGCAGAAGACGGCGCGATCCAGGGCCTTCTTCAAGTTCTCCACATTCCGTATTCCGGCTCTGGCGTGGGTGCCAGCTCCGCCTGCATGGATAAACAGGCGACCAAGGATAGGATGGCCGCAGATGGGCTTCCCGTGCCGTTCGGTGTCTACGTCATGAAGGGCGACGATCTCTCCATAGCCCCTCACATGCCGGTCGTCGTCAAGCCAAATTCTCAAGGCTCGACGGTCGGGCTTACATTCGTCGAGTCCGTCGAAGACCTCCAGGCTGCCGTGGACAAGGCGCTTCAATATGATTCCATCGCCATCATTGAGGAGCGTGTAGACGGCATGGAAATCTCGGTCCCTGTCATGGGTGATAGAGCCCTCCCGCCAGTTGAAATCGTGCCTGCCTCTGGCGAGTACGACTTCGAGGCGAAGTACGTGCCTGGAGCGACGGAAGAGATCTGCCCGGCAAGGCTCTCCGAAGAGACGCTTGAAGAGGTTGAGGCCCTCGCCCTCTACGCCCACAAGTTAATGGGCTGTTCCGGCGTGACTCGCACCGACATGATTGTCACAAAGACCGGCCCAGTCATTCTGGAGATCAACACGATCCCCGGCATGACGTCCACCAGCCTCGTTCCAACCAGTGCCGAGGCTGCCGGAATCAGCTTTGACGAACTCGTAAGATGGACGGCAGAAGATGCGCTCCAGTCAGCCCACAAAGCGTAAGCGTCGCCAGCGATTGTCGCTTCCGTGGCCGCTCATTCTCTGGGCTGCCCTGATTCTCAACACCGCCGCAGGCTTGAGATGGAGCCGGATAACTGCACCAGTCCGGGTCACCGCCTACGACGTGCCGTTGGAGTATCAGCCGATTGTTGCAGAGGTTTTGGGCTCTGCCCAAGACACTCCGCAAAGCCGAGTTGAGTACAACGAAATCGGATTCAGAATCTCAAGTCTGCCAATGCTCCGGACCGCACAATTCGCGTCAAACGTCTTCGGGCGTGGAGCCTTGCATGTGGACAATTACCGGCCCGTGGCCCAGATCCAAGGCCGTATGGGTTTAGCGCTCGCGGATGATGGATCAGTATTCGAAACGACGGAATTCCTGGGATATCTTCCGGTCCTGTTGCCCCCAGATGGGTGGGATCGACCCGGCAGCGTGCTCATCTCCGATTGGGAAAGAGCCGATGCTGCCTTGCTCGCTCTTCAGGTCATGGAGAAACTTCCTGAAAGAAGTTGGACTATAGCGGTTGCCAAGACGGGCCATTTCTCGATAGAATCTGAGGGAGTTGCAGAAGTGTACTTCTGCACTTCATTCGGCCTTGTCGACAAGATGGACCAACTTGTCGCTAAGGTCGCGGATTCTCCGGAACTGCTTCTGGAGAATTCAAGGATAACAGTCCTCGGTGGTGACTATCGGATTGCGGTAGTTCCAAGGTGACCATGAACCCGTCCACGAACGACAAATCAAGCACAGGAGCAGTGGCAGTGATCAGCATCTCTGCTCTGGTCGTCGGGTGCCTGGCTGCCGTCTATGGATTCGGTCCGAGAGCTGCGGTCGACGGCCAAACTCAGCTAGTTGACGGCGGAACGAAGATTGACGAGGAGTTCGAACTCCTAAAGCTTGAAGTCGCTCAGCTTCGTGAAGACAATCAGGCTATGGCCGACGCAGCAGTCAGCCGCTCGGGGCTCACAAAGGAGCTGAATGACCGGCTCAAAGAGACGAGCGCATTCGCAGGCCTCACCGAGGCCGAGGGCCCCGGCGTCACCGTGACCCTGCGAGACTCAGGCAAACCGGCCGACGGCGGATTCTCCAACGACATGGCGATCATCCACGACCAGGACATCATCGCCGTTGTCAATGAGCTTTGGAATGCCGGGGCGGAAGCGATCGGAATTAACGGCAGCCGAATCGGCCCGATGACGAGCATCCGCTGCGTCGGCTCAACCGTGGACATCGACAGCGTCAAATTCGCTGCCCCGATTTACATTCGTGCGATCGGCGATCCCCAGACACTCATCGGCGCCATGACTCTCCGCGGAGGCGTCCTTGAGGAGATCCTCCAAATTGACCCAGACATGGTCGAGGTCGAGATAGTCGAAAAACATCGGCTCGCTGCGTACTCCGGCACCACGACCTGGCGCACAGCAAGAATTCCTGAGGTCGACGACGAGTGAAGCTAATCCCCGTCGTTGCCCTGTTTATTGGAGTCGTCTTTGGGTTTCGGCTCAGTGGTCGCGTCCCAGAGCAGTGGGAGCCCTATTTGAGCATCAGCGTCCTCGCTGGCTTGGATTCCATCGTCGGCGGACTTCGCGCTCATCTGGACGGCCGGTTCTATCCGGAGATTTTCCTCACGGGATTCGTCGCGATCCTAGCAGCGGCCCTTGGGCTCGGATGGCTTGGAGAACTGCTAACTCTTAATCTTTTTGCAGCCGCAGCCGTAGTCTTTTGCTTCCGACTGTTCCAGAATCTAGGACAGATCAGGCGACTCGTGGTCAATCGGGCCATCGAAGCCAAGGCGCGCCGCCAGCTTGAGGCGCAGAGGGACAGTCAAAATCTGTCGAGCAGCTTATGACCAATCACACAGTATGTGCAGTAGACCTCGGTTCGACGAAGGCATCCTGCCTGATCGCTAAGCTGGACCACGACGGCAAAGTCGAGGTCAAAGGGTTTGCTGCTGTGCCGTGTGGAGCACTTCGCCGTGGTCTGATCATCGACGAAGAGGGCGCCGCAAAGGCAGCCGCTAAAGCGATCGAGGGTGCAGAAGAAGAAGCGGGCGGAATCTCTCCCTCGGCATCCGTTACCCTCACCGGCCCCCATATCATGAGCATGGACTCCCGGGGCATCGTGACGATCACGCCCACCATGAGGCGAGTCGCGGAAGCCGACATCCTGGAGGCGATCAACCACAGCCGAAAAGTGATGATGCCCGCCGGTACTGAGGAGATCCTTCATCTGCCGAGAGAGTTTCGCATCGACGGACAGCGGGGAATCGCTGACCCGATCGGGATGCCAGCTGCCCGCCTAGAGGTGGTCACCGTCTTCGCCGCAGGAGACACAGGCGCTGTTCAGCTGCTTGAATCAGCTGTTGCAAAGACCGGTAAGAGCGGAGTCAAAGTTCTTCCTTCAGCCGTGATGGCTGGCGTTGGCCTGCTCAGCCAAGAGATGATGGACCTCGGCGCTGTCGTGATCGACATCGGCGGAGACGTCACCGACATCGCCGTATTCGCAGATGGCGGGCTGGCCTACACGGCTGGGCTGCCGGTCGGCTCGGCTCACATCACCTCAGATATCCGCCAGCTGCTGAAAGTTACAATCAGTGAGGCGGAGCGGATCAAAATCGACCTCGGCACGGCAGATGCGAGCGTGGTCGATCCAGAGGCCGTCGTCGACATTCTTCAGGACGGAGCGGACAAGGTCCGGCCGATCAAAAAGACGGTCATCGCTGAGATCATCGAAGCCCGCGTCCGCGAAATCGGGCAGCTGGCGCATGCGCACATCCAGCAGAGCGGTTTCGAAGGCAAGCTGACAGGCGGAGCAGTTCTCGCAGGCGGCGGAAGCCTTCTTGAGGGCCTGCCGGAAACGATGAGTGCCGCAATGCAGCAGATTAAGGTCCGACGGGACGGCGTCTCGGTTCGAGGGCCCCACGCCAGACGGCTAAAAGCACCGCAGTACACCGCGGTTGTCGGTCTTGCCAGACATCTTCTCGACAGTGCTGAAAAAGAGTATCAGCCTGTTTCCAGTTTCTCAGCACTGAAAAGAGGCTTCGGTGCGCTAAAATCACGCTTTGGCGGCAGCTGAGTCGCCGGTTCTTTGCAGGACAATTCATATGGACAACACTGGGGCAATCATCAAGGTCATCGGAGTCGGCGGCGGCGGCTCAAATGCGGTCAACCGCATGATCGAGGCAGGAATCAACGGCGTCGAATTCATCGCCATGAATACGGACATTCAGGTCCTTGACCGATCACAAGCTGCGCGCAAGATTCAGCTCGGTTCGAACCTGACACGAGGCCTCGGAGCAGGCGGCGACCCGGAAGTGGGAAAAGCAGCTGCAGACGAAAGCAAGAACGACATCCGCAAGGTCATGGAAGGCGCGGACATGGTCTTTATCACCGCTGGAATGGGCGGCGGCACTGGCACAGGAGCAGCCCCGCTCGTGGCCGAAATCGCCCGTGAGATCGGTGCAGTCACAGTCGGCATCGTCACCAAACCATTCAGTTTTGAAGGCGCCCGCCGCAATCGCCTCGCCACAGACGGCCTCTCTTCGCTCGTCGGGCGCGTCGATACAATGATCTCGATCCCCAATGATCGACTCATGGATGTCGCAGAGCGAAGAACCCCCATCAGCGACGCCTTTCGCATGGCCGACGACATCCTTCGCCAGGGTGTCCAGGGCATCAGCGACATCATCACGATCCCCGGTGACATCAACGTCGACTTTGCCGACGTGAAAGCCGTCATGCAGGATGCGGGTCCAGCCCTCATGGGCATCGGACTCGGCGTAGGCGATCAGAGAGCACTTCAGGCAGCTCAGCAGGCAACATCCAACCCACTGCTCGAGCAGTCGATCAACGGCGCTCGCGGACTGTTGGTCAATCTGACCACAGGACCAGACGCAACTCTCAGCGAGATCAGCGAGGCGATGGAGTACATCAACAGCCTCTGCGATCCGGACGAAGCCAACATCTTCTTCGGCACGGTTGTTGACCCGCTGATGGAAGAGGACTTCAGAATCACAGTTCTCGCAACCGGATTCGATCCGGAAGAGGCGAAGATGAGCAGCAAGGCCCAGGAGCGAGCCGCAGAGGCCATGAGAGGACCGGTTCAGCCGGAAGCTCCCGCCGCTCAGCCCGAGGTTCGTCCGACTGCGGCAGCAGCTCCGGCCCCGGCACCAGCTCAGGCCACCCACCGTGTCTCACCGCAGGCAATCTGGGAGAAAGTATCAAGAGATGCTGAGCCAGCCGCTGCGCCGGAATACGACGCGGAAGAGATCGATATCCCAGCTTTCTTGAGAGAGCATCAGCGGCGAGCCGCTGAGAACGACTAAGCCTTTTCCAGGAGGATGTCGTGCCCTAGGTAATAGTGGTGCGACAGCCTGCCTGGTCGGCACCAGATCAGCGCTGGAGGCACATCGGGCAGCAGGAACTGCGCGACGGTCATCGCTTCACCAGGTGTGAGCGGCTCCGCGTCTGCACGGCAGATCCAAAAGTGGAGCAGGTCGTCCTCGCCTTCAAACTGGTACCGGTAATCCCCCACCGTCGAGCCAAACTGGTTCGGCTCCGTGCCCACGTTCAAGAGAGCAACATCAGCCGGCTTGGATTCAAGTTCAGGGTCGAACTCTGGGAGCATGATCCGTGTGTCAGACCGAATGCACTTGAGGATGTCAGCGATCACGCGATCGCGATGAGACTGCTCCTCGGGTGTGGGCTGAAGGATCATCGGGGAAGAAGGATTCTGGCGGAGCGGGTGGGATTCGAACCCACGAGACGGGCGAACCGCCTACACGGTTTCCAACCGTGCTCCTTCGACCACTCGGACACCACTCCGCGCCAGATCGGTTCTATTATAGTCCGCTCACGCTGGGAATGATGGTCCTCTTCGGCCTTTCAGCCCGGTGCGATGTGGGCACGTATGCCGTCCCTTAGTTTGATGCCATCGCACGTTAGACTTACGATCGAAAAGCGAGAGGACGACAGCCTCTCGACTTACGCGATGCCATCTTCCCAAAGCGAAGGCAGACCGATCCACGAAGACGAGGACCCCGTTCGCACCTGCTTCCAGCGCGACCGCGACCGGATTCTTCATTCCAAGCCCTTCCGTCGGTTGAAGCACAAAACTCAGGTCTTTCTTGACCCGGTCGGGGATCACTATCGGACCCGGCTAACACACTCGCTGGAAGTCTCCCAAATTGCGCGCACTATTGGTCGAGCGCTCAGGCTTAACGAGGACTTGGTTGAGGCGATCGCCATCGGCCACGATGTCGGCCACACTCCTTTTGGTCATGCTGGTGAGGCTGCGCTTGACGCAGCCCTCCAGGAGCTTTCAGACGAGCAGATAGACGGAGTGCCGAGGAAATTTAGGCACTACGAGCAGTCGCTTCGCATCTTCGACGTCCTGACCCCGCTAAACCTGTCGCAGGAGGTCCGCCAGGGCATTGACGGACACAGCAAAGGGAAAAGCGACCTCAGCGCACACGACGGGCAGGCGGTCTCGACGCTAGAGGCGGCCGTAGTCAGGATCAGCGACCGGATTGCCTACCTGAACCACGACTTGGACGACGCGGTCCGCAGCGGCATGATCAAGTCAGTGCCTGAGCAGTTTCTGCACCTGGGATCGAGCCACGGGGACAGGATCGCCGCAATGGTGATCGACACGATCGAGCAGAGCCTCAACCAGCCTGCCATCAGGATGTCAGACTCTATGCTGGAGTCGATGAACACCCTGAAAGACTGGCTGTTCGAGAACGTCTACGAGCAGTACCCACGGGTCTATCCGGACATCGCGAAGGCGAAGCGTCTGGTGCGAGAGCTGCTCTTCCACTACCTGGAGCCAGGAACGCTGCCGGCCGGGTTTGTAAGCACGCAGGGAGCGGTAGATTACGTCGCTGGAATGACAGATCGGTTTGCCGTCGAGACATACGCAAACCTCTTTATTCCGTCAAGCTTTAACGAGCGAATCGGCAGGATTCGCTAGTCGAACAGGCTGTTCTGGCCGGATGTCTCCAGGTTCAATAGCCGCTGTTTGATGTCAACTCCACCGGCGAAGCCGGTGAGCCGCCCATCTGAACCGATCACCCTGTGGCAGGGAATGATGATCGGGATTGGATTGCGTCCGTTCGCGTTGCCGACGGCCCTGAATGCCTTCGGCTGACCGACTCTGGCGGCAAGCTCTGCGTAGGTGATTGTCTGCGCAAAAGGAATCTTCTCCAACTCGCTCCATACTGCCAGCTGGAACTCAGTACCGACTGGCGCGAGCTTCAGGTCAAACTCCTTTCGGTCACGCTTGAAGTACTCGGCAAGCTGCTTGGCTGCCTCGTCCGTTTCACCGTCGGCCGCGACACTCATTGATGGCGCGGGGCCAAAGAGGATCTCTTTGAGTTTGCCGTCCGCATCCGCACACAGCCCGAGAGGGCCGATGGGAGTCCCCAGCGTCTGCCAGAGCAGCCTCACTCGGCAATCCCTTGGACGAGGTTCTTGGTCAGTATCGGCAGCCGCTCTTCGCCGATCTTCCGTTTCCCGACCAGCACTTCAAAGCGATAGTCGCCCGGCGATGTCACCGTGATCTTTGCGACGTGGAACTGAATGAAGAGCCGAGTGGTCCCGCCAGCAGCATCGCGAGGAACCTTGCCTGCGGCGTTGAAGTCGAGCACCGACCGGCCATCAGGGTCGATCATCGCGGTCGTCAGATCGAGCGGCTGATCCTGCTCGTCAGGCTCGAATTCGACCTGTAGGCAGATGAAGAATGATGGTGTGTTCGCACCAAGTTCAGGAACGATGATGTTCTCCAGAATGCCGATCATCGAGTGTCGGCCACCCTGGTTCTGGAATGCGTATTCGCAGGCTTTACAAAGGAGCAGCTTCACGCCGGTTCAGCTTCAGTATAGACCCGAACCTTGGGCCCTCGGGCGTGTCGCTTCATAATGAAGAAATGAGCAGTACAGCCGTTGGAGTGAAACAGCGGCTTGCTGAACACCCCCTCGTCAAGGTCCTGAAGGTCCGCGATTTCCGCCTTCTTTGGATCGGGGCGCTCTTCTCTTTCTCCGGTTCACAGGTTCAAAACGTGGCTCAGGGCTATTACGTCTATGAGCTGACAGGCAGCCCCGCCAAGCTCGCGATGGTGATGTTCGCCTTCACCTTGCCGCTCATGGTCTTGGCTCCTTTTTCTGGGGCTGCGGCTGACTACTGGAACCGGCGGACCGTTATGGTGACAGCCCTTTCGGTCAACGCGGTCGGGGCAATCTACCTTACGACAGCGGCGTTCAACGGGGCTCTTGGATTCTACGAAATCCTCGCCGTCGCTTTTATCAGCGGCATCGTTCAAACGTTCGAGGGCCCGACAAGGCAGTCTGTCGTCCGGTCCGTCGTTGGGGATGAGAATCTCCCAGCAGCCATTCCTGCCCAGGGACTCACATTTAACTTCGCGAGAATCGCTGGTCCAGCAATTGGCGGCCTGATCATGAAGGCAGCGAGCGTGATGGGCCTCGTTGCCGTCAACGCTCCCCTCGCGGCTGACGGAACCATCATGGAAGAGGCGGCCGGTGTAAACCTGTGCTTCCTCATCAATGCAATCAGCTTCTCAGCCCTCATTATTGCTGTGCTGCTGATTAAAGCTGACCTAAGTGCGCCGAAGCAGGCGGGCGGCGGAATCACGAGGGAAGCGCTGGTGAGCGGCATCCGCTATACATTCCAGACCCCGTCGCTCAAGACGTTGATTATGATGGAGGGCTCGACCTCCATCCTCGCGCTCTTCTACATGTCACAGATGGCAGCTATCGCCAAAACGAAGCTTGGCCTCGGCCCGGATGGACTGGGCTTTGCCTTCTCA
>JALGYA010000254.1 GCA_029824475.1 Fimbriimonadia bacterium
CCGGCACCTGTTACGTCTGTCATCGCTTCAAGGGCGAAGGCGGAGCCGTTGGTCCTGACTTGTCGTCTGTAGGCGGCAAGTTCAGTGCCTATGACTTGCTGGAAGCCATCATCAATCCCGGCAAGGAGATCAGTGACCAATACGGGGCGACCAATTTCAAGATGAAAGACGGCACGGTGGTCAGCGGTCGCATCATGAACCTCTCCGAGGAGCTCTACCACGTCAACACGGACATGATGACCCCCAGCACCATCACCCATGTCAACGTCAACGATTTGGAATCCATTGAAGCCTCGCCTATTTCGATGATGCCGCCGGGCCTGATCAACAGCATGAGCAAGGACGACGTCCTCGATCTGCTCGCCTATCTGCTGTCCGGTGGAGATCCGAAGCATCCCGCGTTCAAGAAATGAGCGAAAAGAATAACCTCGCCAGGCAGAATCCTGGCGTCGTGGCTCGCCTGCGGCCTCAGCTACTGGACTGGAAAAAAGGACTGCCGTAATGTAATAGTTGCGTGTTAAGTAAGCGCCATGGGGTGCCCCGGATTACGAACGAACGAGGAGTTTCGATGAATGGCCTGATTGACACAACCATTCGTTTTCGTTTAGTTGGAAGATGGGTGGACAACTCGATTTCTGGCCCTCCCAAGGTGCCGGCGGGTCACACCTCCTCGGGAAGCATATGTCCGGATTAGAGGAAGGCGGGTGTAGCAGCCGGAAAGAGCAAACCCGCCACACCTTGTTGAGGCGAGCTCAGGATCCGGATGATCATGCAGCCTGGGATGAGTTTGTTCTCCAATATCGGCGCTTCATCTATCACGTGCTCAATCGCATGTCGGTCCCCGTGGATGAGGCCGACGATCTCTGTCAGGAGGTCCTGCTGCGGATCTGGCAGCGGCTCGGTTCATATGACCGAACCCGTGGCGGTTTTCGCGGCTGGCTCAGTTTCGTAATCCGTAATACGGTCCTCAATCAGATTTCGTCGGCTCAACGACGAAGCGCGTGGCACGATCAGTTCCAGGAATTACAGATCAACCGGCCGGCCAATGACGCACTGGACGAGATGATCCAGAACGAGTGGAAGGCGTATGTCAGCAACCGCGCACTGGAGAATCTCAAGACGCATTTTTCCACCAACGCAGTTGAGGTTTTTTCCATGACGCTAAAGGGGGCGGAGGCGCCGGAGATTGCCGACAAGCTCAAGCTCAAGGTGCAGACCGTCTATTCCCTCCGAACCCGGGTAAAGGCGCAGTTCATGGCCGAGATTCGAGGGCTGATCGAGGAACTTGAGTTATGACCGAGGCCAATCCAGATCACAAGATGGAGATGGACTATGACCTAAGCACGTTCTACGACGCGGTGGAGGCCAATCTGGATGCGCATGATCCCGATAATCTGTGTGCGGAATTGATCGACATGGAGGAACGCTATTCCGGCCAGGAACTGATCGGTGAAGGCGGGATGAAGCGCGTCTACCGCGTGCATGATGACGCCACCGGTCATCCCGTGGCGATGGCGGTTCCGCGGGT
This sequence comes from Fimbriimonadia bacterium, assembly GCA_029824475.1. Taxonomy (GTDB): domain Bacteria; phylum Armatimonadota; class Fimbriimonadia; order Fimbriimonadales; family Fimbriimonadaceae; genus JALGXY01. Next base: position 1,529 of record JALGYA010000254.1, read on the forward strand.
TGCGGACGACGTTCGAGTCCATGACCGATTTATCCGCGAGGCACGTCTGACGGCCATGCTTCAGCATCCCAATATCATTACGGTTCTCGACGTCGGCGTGCGAATGGACGGACGCCCCTTCTTCACCATGGAGTTGAAGGTAGGCGATTCGCTGGAGCAGATTTTGAGGGGGCAGAACCGCGACACGCCAGAGGATTGCAAGCACAACTCGCGCGAACATTTATTGGAGATCTTCCTGAAGATCTGCGATGCGGTCGCATATGCTCACGCCAACGGCATCGTCCATCTGGATCTGAAACCCGCTAACGTTCAGATCGGTCGCTATGGTGAGGTGGTGGTCTGTGATTGGGGCTTGGGCAAAGTATTAAGAGCAGAGGTTTTGAACGATCATGCCCTGATATTGGATGCCGACTTGCTCAATGACTTTACGCGAGATGGGCAGATCAAAGGCACCCCCGGCTACATGGCGCCGGAGCAGGCTGCCGCCGGTAAAACGTCGACACATACGGACGTGTACGGACTGGGCGCTATTCTCTACGCGATTCTCACCGGCCATGCGCCCGTCAAGGGCAGCGGCAACACGGAATGCTTGGACAATACAACCAGCGGTCAGATCTCGATGCCGAGTGACCTATCGCGCGAGACACCAGCGGCGCTGGCTGCGGTCTGCCTTAAGGCCTTGGCAAGGGATCCGGCCGACCGCTACCAGAGCGTCCAAGAATTGCAGGCCGAGGTCGTCCGGTATCAGGGCGGCTTTGCAACACAGGCCGAAGATGCCGGGTTTCTACTACAATTGCGACTGTTGATTGCTCGGAACCAACGGGTCTGTGCCTTAGTCGTGGTCTTTGCCGTGACGTTTTCGACCGTGCTCTCAGTGATGGTGGTGCGGCTGCAGCGAAGCCGCGATGATCTGGCCCGAAACAGCGATTATCTGGTGCAGGCACTCTCCAAGGCAGAAGCCGAGCAGCACCGTGCTGAAGCGGCTGAGAAAGAGGCCATTCAAGCACATCAACAGACGATCCAGGCCCAGCAGGAGATGACGCGGTATTTGGGGGTGATGCACTACGGGGACCTGGCTGATCGCTATCTGTTTCGTGCTTCGTTGCGACGAGTGGACGAGGAGTTGAAGCGTGACCCAGGGCATAGAGACCAACATCTGGGCTTCAAAGCGCAACTCATGGTTGTCCTTCAGCGCTTCGATGATGCAGTCGAGATTCTTTCGCAAGTGCCTGAAACGGAGAGCCCCGAGCTGCGAAAGATAGCCACGAAGTACGCGGCATTGAAGGCTCAGGACAGTGCCCCTGGAGAATTGACTGCGAGGCTATTGAAGGAGCTCTGGGAATGGCGTAGACAGCTGGCGAGACAGGCCTACACGCACGCCGTCAGGCAACCCGACTGGCCACAAACCGCGATTACTCAGGCCATGGCGGAATGCCTCAATCCGGAGACAACATTCCAGATGCATGCCTCCAAATTGGCCGATGGGATTCGCCTTGAGATCTCTGGCGGGCCAGTAGAACTTTGGTTTAGGCAGGTGGGTGTACCGGCAAGGACCGACCTCTTGGAATCGTTGCCGATCCGTGAACTCGACATCTCCAAATTGGGTTGCCTGCCGGACCTGTCCGGCATCGCAGGACTGCGAGTTCTCAAGCTGGGGCCGATCCACAAACCAGGCGTCTACGTGCGTTCACGCATGAACCTGGAGTCGCTGGAAGAGGTGATTATTCATCCTGCCCACGAAGGATTGTCGAGGAAGCTGACGTTGCCCAAGCGAATCAAGGTGACGGTGGCGGAATAGCGAAGTCTTGGGAAAGTGACCTGATGACTGGATGACGCCGGTCCGACTTGCTGCGCTACACCGGTCTCAATCGGTGTAACCCGACGACCTGGAGCGCTCTGGCGTCACCAAGTCATCAGGTCACCCCCGTGCCCTACCCCCGCTCCCACCCACGAGAAATCTCCTGTAGTGCCAAACAAACTTGGCAATCTCATCAAGGTCGCTGTGATGAGATCTGTATACTGTTCCCAGAGATGCAGGAGCCGCAGGGCTACATATTTTGCGCAACGTGTATATAATCAGCAAGTGGAGCCGTGACATGACAATCCCCCGCCGGATAAGCCCGCCGCCAGTAAGCGCAATAAAGTCGAGCACACGATCAAATCGATTCACGCTTATCGAACTGCTCGTGGTCATTGCCATTATTGCGATCTTGG
>JALGYA010000045.1 GCA_029824475.1 Fimbriimonadia bacterium
AAGGACGTGCCGCTCGCCCATGCAGTTTTAGCAGACCGAGCGAGGATGAGATCGGATTACAGAGAGGCTGCACGCCGATACGGCCTTGCGGCTCAATTTGACCCATCTGGAGAGAAGTATGTGAGGATGCAGCTCGAGATGGTTGAAGCCATCAAGACAGGACCGAGACGGCGTGAGGCCCACGTGGAAGAGGAATACCATGGGGCATCAAACGCTCCATGGTGGATCTGCGGTTCGCTCCTGCTCGTCTGCGCCGCTGCTGCGCCTCGTCTTGGTGCGACCCTCATCCCCGGGGTGACGGTAGGAATGCTCGTGGGAGCCATCGTTTCCGGTTTTCTGGTTGGCACTTGCCTCTCAGCGACACGAAACCTGGAGCGGTTCGGAGCATCACATGGCGCGGCTCTCATCAGAATCTCGCCACTCCCCATGATGGTCTTGCTGGCCTTCGGAAACTTCTGGATTGCGCTGGCTATCTATCTGTTCGTTGGGGCACTGCACAAATCGTTTAACGAATCGCTCTCGAAGGTGTTTGCAGGGGTCATTACGGCCGTGATCGTTTCGGCTCTCGCTGCCTGGAGCAAGTCTGATCTCTCAGCTCAGCACACCCTGATCTGGTCCGGAAACCTTGCTCTAGCCGGCGCCTATTTCGGCTGGATGTTCGCCGATTCTCTGCATCCGGCGGAGTAGCTAGCGCCCGTAGTTGGGGCTCCGGACCGGCGACTGTGCAAGCACCTGCAGCTCGCCGTTCTTGACCCATTCATCACCGCGAACCTTGAGATGGTCTGCCATCAGAGCTCGCCATGCATCGACAAGTCGTAGATTGCCCCCGTCTTCACACAGGTCGATCAACTCATCCGGGTCGTTGTCCAGGTCAAACAGCTGCTGTCGACCGGTCAGAGTGAAGTAGATGTATTTGTACCGCCCATCGGTCAGCGCGACCCACGCGTTGCCTTCCCAATAAATGCTGGAGTGCTCCAGATCGAGCACACTGCGCCAATCTTCACTTTGCCCTCGCAACAGCGAGAGCAGGCTCATGCCATCCATCGCTTCTGGTTGAGCGATACCGGCCGCTTCAAGCATTGTCGGAAGCACGTCTCGCAGTTCTGCCAATCCTTCAAGCTTCCTGCCGCGTGGGGCCCCAATCTCCATGCTCTCAGGCCAGCGGATGATCATCGGCACTCGTGCCGATCCTTCGTAGCCGTAGCACTTGCGCCAGAGGTTCTGGTCGCCCATCATGTCGCCGTGATCGCTGGTGAAGAAGATGAGGGTGTTTTCAAGCTCTCCCCGTTCGCGCAAGGCCTCTACCACACGTCCAATCTGCTCGTCCACATGTGAGATGCAGCCGTAGTAGGCCTCCCTGGAGGCACGGATCTCCTCATCCGGAAAAACTCCGCGAGCTGCATTGGGTGACCCCTCCAGCGAACCGACCGGCCCTCCATGCCATTCCTCCGACCACGAGGAAACCTCGGGCATCGGGATGTCGACGCCTTCGTAGTGCTCCATCCACCTGCGCGGCGGATCAAACGGAGGATGAGGCCGCTTGAACGAAACCTTCATCATCCACGGACGGTCTTCGTCGTACTCCTCTAAGAACTCGATCGCCTTGTTCGCGGTCCAGTTTGTGGAGTGCAGGTCGTCGTCATAAGGCCACGCGCGTGAACCCCGATGATCCGTGTATCCGAGGCCTGTTTTGTCCGGGTCCTTGTCAGGGTGGTTCTCGGTGAACCACTTACGATAATCACCCTGGAAGCCCTTGCCGCCCTGGCCTCGCCAAGCCTCCTCAAGCATGATCGACTCGTACCCAAAGTCTCGGTTTTCGAGCGGCTTGCCAGGAACTGTAAAGTGATTCTTCCCCACCGCATGCGTTCGATAGCCCGCATCGCGCAGCATCTGCGGCAGCGTATATGGATAGCTCTCGGCCATGTCCGCATATCCGAGCAGACCATGAGCCCACGGGCTCTGGCCAGTCAGCAGACCCGCCCTAGCCGGAAGACAGCTCGGCACAGAGCTGTACATCTTCGTGAAGAGCGCACCTTCCCTGGCCAGCTGGTCCAGATTGGGTGTCTCGATCCAATCAGCCCCATCGACCCCGAGAGCATCGCCTCGGTGCTGATCGTCCATCAATAGCAGGATATTCAGGCGCTTGGGAGCTTCCATTTCGGGGGAGAGCCCAGGGGCACCGACAGCAAGCAGCATCGAAGGGAGAAAAATCATCGTTTCTGCACAAGCGTCACCCTGTTCCTCTGCCGAAATTTAAGCACAATCCACCCAAGTCATATCCAGTTCAAATCAGGCCAGCCGGTAGGCCTGCTCCAGGGGCTTGGTAAAATGCCGCAGCCGATGTCCAAGCGTTACTCCATTACGACGCCAATCTACTATGTGAACTCTGTCCCCCACATCGGGACCGGGCTCACCACCTTCGCGTCAGATGTCACCAAGCGCTACCAGCAGATGCTTGGGAAGGAAGTCTGGTTCCTCACGGGGACAGACGAGAACGGCCAGAAAGTCAGTGAGACCGCCGAAGCCGCCGGGCGCGACCCGATGGAATTCGTGACTGAAATCGCGGACACATTCAAGGAGATTTGGCGCGGGATGGACATCCAGTTCGATGACTTCATCCGCACCACCGAGCCCCGCCACATCAAGGCGGCTCAAGCGTTTTTCACTAAGCTCAAAGAGAACGGCCACATCTATGCCGGCAAGTACGAAGGCTGGTACGACGTCAGCACTGAGACTTGGTACAAAGAGGCCGACTTGGTCGACGGCAAATCGCCGGACGGCAATGAGGTCAGATGGGTTGAGGAGGACAACTGGTTCTTCAAGCTGAGCGCTTTCCAGGACCAGCTGCTGAGCCACATTGAGGCGAACCCAGAATTCATCCTCCCGGCTAGCCGCAAAAACGAAGTCGTCAGCTTTATCAATCAAGGCCTTCGCGACGTCTGCATCAGCCGATCAAACTCCGGCTGGGGCGTCCCGATTGCCGGTGACGAGGACAAAGTCATCTACGTCTGGTTCGACGCTCTGATCAACTACGTCGCAGCCACCGGCTGGCCCGACAAAGGATGGGAAGATTTTTGGCCCGCAGACGTTCAGTGGATGGGCAAAGACATCCTCACCCGCTTCCACGCCACGCTCTGGCCCGCAATGCTGATGGGCATGGACCTGCCGCTTCCCAAGCACCTGGTCGGCCACGGCTGGCTGCTGATGGGCGGCGACAAGATCAGCAAATCGAAGGGCAACGTCGTTGCTCCGCTCGAGCTCGCCAAGAAGTACGCCGAAGAGTCGGGCGCCGACCTGCCGCTCGCGATCGACGCTGTCCGCCACTACATGGGTGCGACGCTGCCGTTTGAGAACGACTCGACGTTCACCCAGGACGATTTCAACCTGAGATGCAACGTAGATCTTGCCAACGACCTCGGCAACGCGCTGAACCGGTCGCTGACGATGGCGCACAAGTTTGCGGATGGCGTTGTGCCAGACGCTGAGCCGGAAGAGTCGGCCATCAAGGCGATTCAGGCAGCCAAGGCTAAGTACGAAGCCGCAATGTCAGGGTTCCGAATCGAGAAGGCCGTTGACGCAGCGCTCGATGTCCCGCGGTTCCTCAACAAGTACGTTGACGACAGAGCCCCTTGGGCGCTGGCGAAGAACAGCGATCCTGCCCTGGACAGCGTGCTCCGCTCCATGCTGCTCTGTCTGCGAGCAGCCGAGGGGATGATCAAGCCGGTAATGCCGTCAACGGCGACTGCCATTGCGAAGCAGCTCGGCCTGGATCCGATCTCGTCTTGGGATCAAATCGGTGACCCAGCGAGCATGCCTTCCGGCACGAAGCTGGAGCAGCCGAGCCCCCTATTCCCGCGGCTCGACATCAAGAAGCAGCAGCAGAACCAGCAGAAGCAGAAGAAGACCGACAAGCCTAAAAAAGAGAAGAAAATGAAGCCCAAATTTGAAGTGCCCGCCGAGATCGAATTCACCGACTTTATGAAGGTCAAGCTTCAGATCGGCCGAGTCCTAGAAGCCGAGGAGATTGAAGGCAGCAAGAAGCTGCTCAAGATTCAGGTCAAGGTCGGCGATGAGCAGCGACAGGTTCTCGCCGGAATCAAAGGCGCCTATGAGCCGATGGATCTTATCGGCAGACAGGTCGTGGTTGCCACAAACCTCAAGACCGCCAAACTGATGGGCCACGAAAGCCAGGGCATGATCCTGGCGGCGGATGACGCTGACGGCAGCGCGATTCTGCTCCAGCCGGACAAAGAGTCGCCGGAAGGCACTTCGGTTCATTAACTCGTCCGAATCCGGTTTCTGAACGTAAGCAACTAATGACAATGCCTCAGCCCATCCACGAACAGATCGCCGCGAACAAAAGGCTGAGCGTCGTCTACTCGATAATGACCATCGTCCTGCTCACCTTGTTGGGCGGTGCGATCGTCGGGGCATACGAGATCAAGTACTGGTGGATGGGTGCAGCAGGTGCATTCCTTGCAGGAACGATTGCAGCGATTGTTGGCTGGACCAAAGGGCAGGACATCGTCCTGAAGTTCTCCAACGCCAGGACCGCAACCAAGAAAGAGCTGGCGGTCCTGAACAACGTCACAGAAGAGATGGCGCTGGCGGCAGGCATCCCGGTGCCAGACGTCTATCTCATCGACGATCCCACGCCCAACGCTTTCGCCACCGGCAAGGACCCGGAGAACGGCATCGTCTGCGTCACAACCGGCCTGATGGAGCAGCTCGATCGCGATGAGCTTCAAGGCGTCATCGCTCACGAGATCGGCCACATCCGCAACAACGACATCAAGCTGCTGACAGTGCTGGCACTCGTGCTCGGCTTGATACCACTTCTGGTTCACTTCTTCCTCCGGTCTCTCTGGTACGGGGGAGGCAGCAGAAGGCGTGACAGCAGCGGCGGCGGCCAGGCCCAGATGATCATGCTGGTTGTCGCGATCGCGTTGGCGATCCTCGCACCAATCTTTGCGAAGCTGCTGGAGTTGGCCGTCTCTCGCCAGAGGGAGTATATGGCCGATGCAAGCGCGGCTCAGTTCACACGCAACCCTCACGGACTGGCCAGCGCACTCAGGAAGATCTCAAAGCCGCAGACCAAGCTTGAATCGAACCCCTCCATGCGGCACATGTACATCGTGAACCCACTTAGGCCGTTCCAGAAGAAGAACAGCCTCTGGTCCACGCATCCTCCCATTGACGAGCGAATCAGAAGGCTCGAAGGCACGTCGGGAATGTCGGCAAAGCGGTTGATGGCTGAAGGCGATTTTTCCGACATGCCGGACATCCCGGATCAGCGAAACGAGCCGCCCGTCCAATCATAATGGCGTCGGGCATGTCACCCACAGCCGTCTACATTCACACCCCGTTCTGCCCGAGCAAGTGCGGATACTGTGACTTCAACTCGTTCGCGATGACCGGTGAGATCATCGAGCGAACAGTTGCGGCGACAGTGCGTGAAATCGAGACGAGCCCGTTCAAAGGCTCGCCGGCCAAGACCATTTTCTTCGGTGGCGGAACGCCCACTTTTCTTTCAGCTGATCAGCTGGACAGGATTCTCACTGCTGTACGAGAAACACACCCGCCAGCGGGTGATATTGAAGTCTCCTCTGAGGCGAATCCTGGCACCGTTGACAGTGCCAAGTTCAGCGCAATGAAGCAGATGGGCTTCAATCGAGTCAGCATCGGCGCGCAGAGCTTCCAGGCTGGCGACTTGATCCAGCTTGGGCGTGTCCACCAGGCCTCAGATATTGCTGTGGCTGTACGTGCGGCGCGGCAGGCGGGATTCGAGAGCGTCAGCTTGGATCTGATGTTCGCACTGTCTGGGCAGTCAATGACGGGCTGGAAGTCCAATATCTCCACGGCGCTCGGACTCAATCCGGATCACCTGAGCATGTACTGCCTCACGATCGAGCCGAACACGCGGTTCTATCGGCTTCACACGCGGGGAATGCTCGACCTTCCCGATGATGATCGGCAGGCTGAAATGTACGACATCGCGGTCCAATTGTCTGAAGAAGCGGGCCTGAAGCAGTACGAGATATCCAACTTCGCCAAGCCGGGCCACGAGTGCCAGCACAACCTCTGCTACTGGCGCTCGGAGGATTACCTGGCTTATGGTCCGGGGGCTGTGGGATGCATGCCGATTGAAGGGCAGTCAACGAGATTCACCTGCTTGAAGCACCCGGAGCGGTACTGCACGGCGGTTGAAGAGGGTAAATCGACCTGGTTCGATGTGGAGCCGCTCGATGATCAGGCGCTGCGGTTTGAGCGTGTGATGATGGGGATCCGGTTGAACGAAGGGATGCCGTTGGAAGGGCTTGATCTGAATCAGAGTGCTCTGGAGGAGCTGATGACGCTGGGCTGGGCGGAACTGAGCGAGGATCGAATCACTCTCACGAGCCTAGGACGCCGGTTCTGCAGTTCGGCAGTTCTGAAGTTGGTTTAGGCATCGTTAGACGTGTCAAGTGGGGATAACTTTCCGGTCGTCTGGCGAAAGAAAACGGAATTGGGTATAATGGCGACTCTTCTGAGAGAAGAACTCGGCATAAAAACCGAGGTTTGTTTGTTGAGTTAAGGCTGGGGCTTCCCAGCCTTTTTTATTGCCCGAGGCCAGTAGACTCCACGGCATGTCACGCCGCATCTGGATGCTCGATCTCGCCCGAGAGCAGAGCCCAACTCGAGAGCACCTCCTCCACTACTGCGAGTTCGCCAAGAGTGCAGGCTATGACGCGATCGGCCTCTATCTCGAGCACCGCTTCGCCTTCCAATGCGCCCCTTGGGCGCATGGCGTTGGCAGCATAACGGCGGATGACATCCGGTGGCTGCAGGACTCCACAGAGATCCAGATCATCCCTTTTATCAACCTGCTCGGCCACTTCGAGGGGTTCATCTACACGGAGGAGGGCAAGCAGTACCGAGCGGAGCTGCTGAAAGGACTTCAGGCCTGCGCCTCAAAGCCTGAATTTGTTTCATTGTGCCGCGCCATGGTCCAGGAGACGCTCGACGTCTTCACCAGCGATGAGATTCACATCGGTGGCGATGAGACCGCTCAGCTAGACGCAAACGACTTAGACAAGGCGCGCATTGAAGCGAGCGATTCCGAAGACGGCAAGGCGATGATCTACTCTGAGCACTTCCGGCCTCTGGCCGAGATGGTGATCGAGGCAGGCCGCACGCCCGCCATGTGGGCCGACATGTTTGCTGACCACCCAACGATTCTGGATCAGCTGCCGAAGGAGACGATCCTCTACGACTGGAAGTACTTTGAGAGCTGTCGTGAGTCCGCCCAGCCTCTTCTTGACAAGGGCTTCCGAGTAGTGGCCTGCCCTGCGCTGCATCTCTACAACGCTGCGTGGATGCACATCAAGGAGAGCGAGGAGAACGTGCGGACTCTTGCCAAAGATGCCCAAGAAATGGGGCTGTACGGCGTCTGCCAGACCTCGTGGGAGCACAGCATGTTCAGCAGCATCGAGGCGACACTCCCCGCTGTCGCCGCGAGTGCGGCGATCATGGATGACCCCGATGGCGCACCCAGCTTCTTGGATTCGTATGAAGCGGCCGGTGAACAGGAGTGGGCACAGCTTATGGGATGCGACCTTCCTGCCTTGGGTGGACCTTTCAAGTTCTCGGGAATCAGGAGCGGCCTGCGCTGCCGCATGCTCCTCTATAGCAACCCATTCTTGGCGTGGATGCACCATGCGGAGGATCTGTGTGGCCCGATCGGATCCGAGGCCCTGCGAATCTGCGCTGAAGCAATGGAGGCCGCCAAGACCGACGAGCAGAAGAAGATCTGCGTATTCACCAGGAGCGCAATCGAGTTTGTCCGCTTTGCAGAGAAGGCGAGAATCGCCTACGCCGCCGGCCACCCAGAAGAGGCTGTGAGAGCCCTCGCACCCAGCAGATATCTGTTCGACACCCTCGCAAAGCTCGCCAAGAGATCTCAGGAAGAGACGGGCGGCAGCCTGGCGGATGAGCAGCGCTGCCTCAAGGCCAAAGCACACGTCGAGACGGTCATCCAGAACATCCGCAAGTGCGGGAATGGAGAGCTTGGATATCTGCCTGCATTCGAGATCATCACGAATCCGCGCTTTATGCCCCACGACCAGGGGTGCTGGTGGCTCATTAACAAGTGGGCCAACGAGTAGCAGAGGTAAAACCGAGGCCGTGTCGGAGCTGCGTCGCCATCCCTTTTTGAATCAGTGGGTCATCACCGCGACCCATCGGCAGGACCGGACGTTCCACCCACCTGCAGGCTACTGCCCGCTCTGTCCAACACAGCCAGGCGGCTTCCCCACCGAGATTCCAGAAGCGGACTACGACATAGCCGTTTTTGAGAACAAGTTTCCGAGCCTCCGGCCCAATCCCGACGCACCAGCGATTGAAGGGACCGATATCATGCCCGTCATGCCGGCAGGCGGAGCCTGTGAGGTCGTCTGCTACACATCCAAGCACGAAGGCACGTTTGCAGAACTTCCCTTCTCCCAGGTTCAGAAACTGACCAAAGTTTGGCAGGAGCGGTTCATCGAACTAGCGGCAAGGCCAGAGGTTGAGTACATCTTCATGTTCGAAAACAAGGGCGACGTAATAGGCGTCACTTTGAGCCACCCTCACGGGCAGATCTACGCCTATCCGTTCATTCCGCCGACAGCCCAGATTCAGCTTGACGCCGAGAAGACCCACTTCACGAAGACAGGCCGCACGCTGCACGAAGACTGGCTGGCCGACGAGGTCGCCGATGGGCGGAGGATCGTTTGGGAGAACGACTCGTTCGTACTGGTGCTTCCCTTCTTTGCCCGCTATCCGTACGAGCTGCACATCGCGCCAAAGCAGCCGGTTGGATCGGTGGCGGAAATGGACGATAAGATGCTGGATGATCTGGCCGAGGCACTGCTGCTCACCACCCGCAAGCTCGATGGCGTCTTCGGATTCTCGATGCCCTATATCATGGCGATGAAGCAGCGGCCGACTATTCCCGGCTGCGAGAGCTCAGTGTTTAGAGTGGAGTTCTATCCGCCATACCGCACGGCTGAGAAGCTGAAGTACTTAGCGGGCAGCGAGGCGGGCATGGGCGCGTTCATCAACGACACGCTGCCTGAAGTCAAAGCCGAGGAAGTCCGAGCGATTCCCGTCGACCCGATACGCTAGAGCAGCTCGAAGGCACGATCAGTCTCTGAAACACGGTGCGTAACTGCGGCCTGGAGATTCGGCTTGTCTCCACAGTTGGAGACTTTGCGGATCACCTCTGCAATCTTCTTGGCCACTGAATCAGTGTCTCCGGTCAGCTTAAACCCCTCAACTTCCTTCAGGATTTCCTGGGCCATAGCCTCGTCGGGCGCAGCGCAGGCGATTCCCTTCGACTCGCGATAATCTCCTTGAGGATCAAGCACTACGAATCGATCTTCATCACCAGAATCCGCCACCTCGGTCAGCAGGCACTTCACCGCAAACGGAACAGTGGACAGATCTCCGAAAGCCTGCTTCAATGAAGCGCTCAAAGATGAGGAAAGCCTCTGGATCGTCACGTCCTCTTCGCTCCGCCTGAATCCTTCTTGGTGACAAAAATCGATGGCCGCCGTCCGGATCGCTTCAAGGTCAGCCTGCTGGCCAAGCGCGCCAAGCATTAGGCGGTCATAGACTTCAAATATCTTGCGCGGTCCGGAGCTGAGCGTCACGCACAGCACTGCTGACTTCAGTGAGACAGCAACGAGGGGGACACCGCCTTCGAGGCGTGCGTCTGCAAATTCGGTGCGCTGAGCAATCGATTCCTGCCAATCGTAAGGAGTCATGTGGCCTGCAGGATTCTACGCCATTTAGGCGCCGCCGACTTCACGCCAGCGTTTTTCTGCTGGTTCGGAGGTCTTCCCCTGCATCAGGCTTTCGAGGGTGACACCCTCCATAACCTGCTCAATCGCCGTCTTTTCCCAAACGGTGAAGTAGCCGAGGCCGCCTCTCGCCATTCGGTTCGGCATCGCAACCCGATAGACCGCTGTATCTGAGAGAGCAGCATCACTGATCGTCACAGCCGTGACCCGTGAGCCGACCGGAGCCGACTCGTCAAAAGTGACCGTCATGCCTGACAGGTAGAGGAATGCTGGGTTGGGAGATGGATGCAGCGAGATCGCTCGTTCAAGCGCCTTCTCGATCTGCTCGCCGGTCAGCTTGACAACAGCAAGTTCGTCGGTTGGATACTGGAGCGCGGCTTCCAGGTCGCCGGTGAGGACTGCGTCCTCCAGGAATTCTGATGGCATGAACGCGATGGCTGCGCCGGAGGCCTCCACCAGCACGTCGGCCATCTCCTGGCCTACAGCTGTTCGGATGGTGTCAGCACGTTGAAGCGTCGCCTGAACCTGCCCAGACGCTGCTGCGATGAGACTGACTGCGCTCAAGAGAACCACTGAAATGCTCCTCAACCAACTATAGTATTGACTCCTCTAGGGGGAAATCGTATCGGTTAAACGCACGAAAGGGACGGAATACCGTCCCTTTCGCTGTGATTTGAGCCTATTTTTGAACTTAGACGTCTGTATCGATGCCCATGGACCGGGCTGTGCCAGCCACGATCTTCATCGCTGCATCGATGTCGTTTGCGTTGAGGTCGGCCATCTTCTTCTCGGCGACTTCGCGGCACTTGTCCTTGCTCAGGCGGCCTGCAGATTCGGTTCCAGGGTTGCTGGAGCCCTTCTTGATCTTCATGGCCTGTCGGATCAGATCGCTGGTGAGCGGCTGCTTCACGATGAAGCTGTAGGATCGATCTTCGTAAACTGTGATGGTGACCGGCAGAACGTAGCCCATCTGCTTTGAGGTCATCTCATTGAACTTCTTCAGGAACTCCATCATGTTGATGCCAGCCTGACCAAGTGCAGGACCGACCGGAGGAGCAGGAGTTCCCTTCCCAGCGGGGATGTTCAGCTTGACGACTGTGCTGACTTTTTTTGCCATTGCTTTTTCTCGAAAATGAACTCTGCAGCCGATGAGTGGGAAGCATCATCTGAAGCAGGCGATCAGAATACCGCAGGGGCCCACGCAGCCCAGGCCTTCGGCTGGGCACAGTCCCACCCGAACGGCCTGTGTCAAAATCTCCCGTGTGAGCAGAGTCGCTCACAGCAGGTTCAAAGATGGCAGAAGTTTCCCTCCGTATTCCACACATCGGTGAAGGCCTCCAGGAGGCCAGGCTGGTCGCTGTGCTCAAGAAGCCCGGTGAGGCCGTCAAACGAGACGAGCCGATCTACCAGATGGAGACGGACAAGGCCGTCATGGACGTCGAATCGCCCTATGACGGTGTCCTGACCGTCTGGCTGGCAGAAGTGGACACGGTTCTCCCCATCGGCGCGGAGATCGCAAAGATGTCTAAGGAGGACTCCCAGGAGAAGGAAGAGGCGCCTGCCGCACAGACAGGTTCAGCCGTCGCAGACCTCCTCATCCCGCACATTGGAGAGGGCCTGCAGGAAGCGCGCATCGAAGCGTTCCTCAAAAAGCCAGGTGACCGCATCGAACGGGACGAGCCGATCTACCAGATGGAGACTGACAAAGCCGTCATGGATGTCGAGTCCCCTTATGCAGGCACGCTCGTGGAGTGGGTCGGCAAGGTGGATGACGTTCTCGCCATCGGCGCAGTTGTCGCCCGAATAGAGACCGAGGATGCTCCCGCCTCTGCCGCCGCGGCCGCAGCTGCACCCGCGGCTCCAAAGCAGGCAGCCCAGCCAAAGGCATCCGATAAGCCGAGAAGGAACATCCCACCGCGCACACGAGCCTACGCAAAACAGAAGGGCTTAGGCGAAGAAGAACTCGCCCAGGTTCCAGCCAAGGGCGCAAAGCTGATGCCGGCGGACATCGACCTTTTCCTCTCAGACAAGCCTGCCGCCGCTAAATCTGGCCCAGCCTACGCGGATTCGGAAATCAGCTCGCAGCAGCGGATACTCAACTCGCGCATGCAGCGGGGCAGCACGGTCGTTGTGCCAGGCACGATGACTGTCTCCATGAACTGGGAGCCCATGCTGGCCCTGAGAGAGAAGATCAAAGCGACCGGCGACGAGTTCCAGCCGTCCATCTTCACAATCTTTGCGTATGCGGCGGCAAAAATCGCCGCTGATTACCCGGCGCTGCGCACCACCATCCGCGGCAATGATGTTCTCAGAACCTACGACAATCTGCACCTCGGCATCGCCGTGAGCCTGCCGGGCGATGAGCTTGTGCTGGCCGTGGTCGATGAAGCAGACACCCTCTCTTGGCGTGCATTCGCTGATGCAATGCGAGCTCAAATCCGAGAAGCTCGCGACGGCAATGATCAGGCAAACGAAGCCGTCACGGTCAATATCACCAACATGCAGCACAACGGAATCCGCGATGCAGTTGCGGTCGTCGTGCCGCCCGGCATGGCAACGATCTTCCTCAGCGAAGTCTATTGGGGGCTAGACCAGAACGCATCAACTCCAACCATGCAGCGGCAGGCCAACCTCGGCATCACGTTTGACCACCGGATCATGAATGGAGTCGGCGCGGCCAAATACCAGCTAGCCCTCAAACACGCAATTGAGAACATCGAGGAGCTTGTCCAGGCATGAAGCCGATCATCGGCATCACAGCCTCACCCAAGCCTGTGGAAGGGCAAGACAAGCACGAATACGCGATCGACAGCCGGTACGTCGAAGCTCTGGAGGAGGCCGGCGCGACCGTGCTGATCATCCCGACGACGAGCGACCCGGTCGACTTTGCAGGCCTGATCGACGGCTGGCTCATCCCAGGTGGGCGAGACATCGACGGCGAGCACTTTGGAGAAGAGACGCATCCAGAGGCCAAGCTGGAGATCCCCGGGCGATACCCGATGGAGAAGGCGCTCCTGGAAGAGACTGAGCACGGTCTGCCTGTTCTCGGGATCTGCTACGGGTGCCAGATGCTCAACATCGCCCACGGCGGGGGCATGGTCCAGCACCTGCCCGACATTGCAGGCTCGTTTGATCACACAGACGGTGTAATACACACCATCAAGGTTGAATCTGGCTCGCTGCTTGCGAAGAGCATGGGGACCGAACACATTGAAGGCAAGAGCTACCACCACCAGGCTGCTGGGGGGATCGCACCGGGCTTCAGGATCTCAGCATCTGCCGAAGACGGCACGATCGAGGCGGTCGAATCGACCAATGGCCGGTGGATGATCGGAGTGCAGTGGCACCCAGAACGAACGATCGACCGTCCTGAATCAAAGAGACTTTTCAAAGAGTTCGTTGCACAAGCGGCCAGATTTAGTACAACTAAGTAAGCATGAAGCGGCTCATCAACGGCGAAGAGGTCGAGCTCAGTCTTCCGGATGATTTCACGGTCATCCGAACAGCTGAGGGTCTGCGAGTGCGTGGTCCCGATGGCACTCATTCCGCAGCAGCTGTTCGTTCTGGCGATACGGTTCATGTCTCCTACAAAGGCCGCGTGTGGCAGATCGATCCGATCCGCCACGGTCTTGACCATGCTGGCGGCGAAGCCGAAGGCGAAAGACGCGCGCAGCTTCCTGGCCAGGTCATTGAGGTTGCCGCGGCTAATGGAGATCAAGTCGAGGAAGGCGCCAAGGTGCTTGTGCTGGAGGCAATGAAAATGCAGCGGGAAATCACAGCTCCCTTCGCCGGCACGGTTGCCCATTTGGACATCAAGAAGGGCGACCAGGTTGCGGAGGGCGATCTGCTGTTCTCGGTGGAGCCAGACTGATGCGGATCATTGAGGTCGGGCCCAGAGATGGACTTCAGAATGAGGCCACTCCCATCCCCACCGCCGCCAAGGCAGAGTTCATTGCTGCGCTGGCCGCTGCAGGGCTGAAAGAGATCGAGGCGACCAGCTTCGTCCATCCCAAGGCAGTGCCTCAATTGGCCGATGCCGACGAGCTCTGGCCAGTGCTTCCAGATGGCCCCCGTTATTCTGCATTGGCTCCGAATCTGAGAGGCCTTGAGCGGGCCATGAACCTCGGTGTCACGAGGATTTCGTTATTCACCGCTGCCAGCAGCGCCTTTACAGAAAAGAACATAGGAATGACCGTTGAGGATTCGCTTGAAGTCTTTCGAGACGTCATTGCAGCGCATCGAGAGGCTCATCCAAATGGTTGGATTCGCGGCTACGTCAGCACGATTTTCGAGTGCCCCTATGCGGGTCTGATTTCCCCTCAGCAGACCGCATCTGTCTGCCAGAAACTGCTCGAACTCGGAGTGGATGAGATCAGCCTTGGCGACACCATCGGGGTAGGCACACCGCGCGAAGTGAGTGCTCTCGCCGTGTCACTCCCCTACGAAGCAAGAATCGCGTGGCACTTCCACGACACACGCGGCACCGCCATCGCAAACGTCGCCAAGGCGATGGAGCTTGGCTACAGCAGCTTCGACTCGAGTGCAGGCGGGCTCGGCGGATGCCCCTATGCACCGGGTGCAGGCGGAAATTTGGCGACAGAAGACCTTGTCTATTTCCTGGAGCGCGAAGGCATCCAGACTGGAGTCAATCTTGAGAAGCTGGCGCGGGCGAGCCTTGGAATCTTGGAGCGGCTGGGCCGTCCTCCTGTGTCGAAAGCTCAGCAGGCTCTTCTTTCGGCGCAGCAGTGAGCTTCTGAAAGAGGCCGAACCCGCCGATTGCGATCGAGATGATCGTCACGGCAAGCAGCCCCTTTTTCTCTTCGCCATTCAAGTCGAATTCGCGCCTGTTCACAAGCAGTACGGTCAGCCCGATCGGCACCAATGCAGGCAGCGCAATCGCCCATAAAAGCACCGCCAGAAGATAGAGTGCCAGCACAGGAAGCAGCCAGAGCGCCGTCTGCTTCACCCTCATCTTGAACCTAAACAGGCTCACGAAGAACGCCATCACGAAGATGAGATCGGCAGGCCCGACAAAGACAAGCGGCTGAACCTGCGGCTGCCTTGGCGCTTCAGGAGATTCCGAAGCCTGCTGCGCGCTCGGCACTGACATTGCCACCGTCTGGAAAACCTCCGATCTCTCCTCCACAGCCTTTGACGTGAATGAGATCGGGCTAAAGATCAGGAACATGTCAAAGCCGATGACAAAGACTGCCACAGGCAGAATCAAGTTCTTGTCTTTGAGCAGCAGCCCGACCAGATAGCCCAGGCCCGTTGCCCAGATCATCAGGCCAAGCTGGGCGACTG
>JALGYA010000255.1 GCA_029824475.1 Fimbriimonadia bacterium
TTCCGGCTTCCAGTCGAGCTTGTCGGCGGGCATCGCTTCAACAGCCCGGACTACGTCCTGAAGAGCCCTCTGCGTGGACCGAACAATATGGTCTTGGACTCTCACTCAGCCACCTTCTTGAAAGCAAGGCCACCCGTCTGCTCGGGCAGTGTGAGCACGCCCGCTTCTACGTTGTAGACAGCCCTGAGCCGCTCTCTGACAGGCATCTTGTCCGTCGCCTCCAGCGTGATCACGACTTCTGTGCCCTCAATCACAAAGACACCGTTGATGGAGCCCTTCGGATCGAGAATCTTCATCGTGCTGTCCTCGTACAGGAAGATTTCTGGCTCGCCAGCCTTGACCATTGTCGCCAGGTTGTGCTGCACCAAGGTCAGATCTGCTGCGTCAGATTCAGAGAGGTCGTCTCCCTTAGCAAGCAGCTCAGCCTCTTTGGCCTCGAAATCGGCTTTCATCTGGTCAAACTGCGCCTGCTGCTCTGGCGTTGGATCGACTGCGTAGGCCCCTACGACCTCCGAGATTTCGAACTCTGGCGGCTTAGGTGGAGCCTCGTCGTGGCCTTCACCAGGCGCGTGGTTATGCCCAAAGTGGGGATCGTTCGGATCGGTGATCGTGTTGGCCACAGGCTCATCGTGCCCCTCGCCAGGAGCGTGGTTGTGACCTGCGTGGGGGTCGGCGGGCTGACAGGCCAAAACGCCAAAAAGGCACACGAAGAGGAGTCCGGCTGAGGCTCGGTGTTTCATCTAGTCCCCAGTATATCTGCACTAAGAAGTGTATTCTGAGTTCGTGGGCAGGGGATTCATCGATACGATAGCTGCGCCAATTACGCCTCCCGGACGAGGGGCGATAGCCGTCGTGCGCGTCTCTGGCCCCTCCGCATACCAGGCTGTGGGCCGGCTTTTCGACCCTTGGCCTGAGAATCCTGAACCACGCAAAGCGATCTTTGGAGCGCTCTCGACCGGAGACGATGGGCTCGCCACTCCCTTCCCCGAGGGGTCTTCCTACACCGGTGAAGAGACCGTCGAAATCTCCCTCCACGGTTCACCGGCATCGGTTCGACTGCTGATGGATGTGCTCTATGAGTTTGATGTCCGACCGGCAGAGCCAGGCGAATTCACCCTGAGGGCATTCCTAAATGGCCGGATGGACTTGACCCAGGCAGAAGGAGTGAGGGAGACAGTCGATGCAGCCACCGAAGCCCAGCTCCGCCTGGCGGAGCGGCTTCGTACTGGCAAGCTGAGCAGCAGCGTCTCCGCCATACGGCGGCAGGTGCTCTCCGTCCTGGCGGCAGTGGAGGCGAGCACGGATTTCAGCGACGAAGTCGGCGACCTCAACAGCGCTGAAGCGATCGAAGAGTGCCGGCTGGCCATCGACGGCCTCGACGCGCTGATATCGTCTGCGAAATCAGCGCAGATGGTGCGTGAGGGGCTGCACATAGCCATCGTTGGTCAGCCAAACGCGGGTAAATCCTCCCTTCTTAATACGCTGCTCGGTTCTGACCGGGCGATCGTCACGGAGATTCCTGGCACCACAAGAGACACGCTGGAGGAGATGGTCGAGATCGGCGGCGTGCCCTGTATCGTGATCGACACTGCCGGGATGCGCGATGCCGATGGACATGTCGAAAAGCTGGGTGTTGAGCGTTCAATCAAGGCAGCCGATTCGGCCGATCATGTCTGGATGATCTACGACGCTGAGAAGGGCTGGACAGTCGAAGATGAACAGATTCTGGAGTCGATCCACCGGCCTGCAGCGGTGCTGGCAAACAAGTGTGACCTGCAGCCTAAGCCGAATCCCCAGCGGGGTCACCCTATCTCGGCAAAAACCGGAGAGGGGCTCGACTTTTTGATTGAGATGATCGCGAAGCACGCCGAGGACGCTGAAGTTCTGCAGGCAGCCGTTCTTCCCCGCCATGCTCCCCTGCTGGCGGCGGCCAAAACGTCGATTGAAGAGACGATCGAGACGCTCGAAGGCGATGTGCCTACGGACCTCGCTGCGGTCACCTTGCAGAAGACCATCCGGATACTGGGCGAGCTGACCGGCGAGTCTGCATCGCCTGATGTGATCCAAGAGATTTTCAGCACGTTCTGCATCGGAAAGTAGCCCGCGGGTATACCGCTGGACATGGTCTGTGCAGCAGCTCTAGCGATCTTGGGAATGCAGGCGAAGCCTCTCCCGAAAGTCTTGATAATCGGCGATTCGATCTCGATCGGATACACCCCGTTCGTCAAAGAGAAGCTGAAGGGCGAGGCGATTGTCATCCACAACCCAGGCAACGGCGGCCCCACAACCAAGGGTCTGGCCAATATTGAAGCCTGGATCGGAGACGATGATTGGGCAGTGATCCACTTCAACTTTGGACTGCACGATCTGGCCTATCGACCAGAAGGCAAGGGTGGGCTGGACAAGAAGAGAGGCTTCGTCAGCACAAAGCTGCACGACTACGAAGCAAACCTGGACACCTTGTCGAAGCGGCTGCTTAGAACGGATGCAAAGATCATTTTTGCGCTCACAACCCCCGTCCCTCCCGGCGAGCCTGGGCGTTACGTCGAGGACGCTGTCCGTTACAACCACACGGCCACGAAAGTGATGAAGAAGAATAAGATTCCGATCAACGATCTGCACAAGCTGATCCTTCCCAAGATGTCGAACCTTGCCACCAGACCGGGCAATGTTCACTTCAAGTCAGAAGGCAGCGAGCTGCTGGCAGACCAGGTCGTCAAGTACATTCGGGAGGCACTGAAGTCGTGATTGGAGCCCTCGCGCTTGCTGTGGTCAACACTCCCGTCAGGCCGCCCAACATCGTCTACTTCCTCGCAGATGACCTCGGCTATGCCGAAGTGGGCTGCTACGGCCAGACCAAGATCAAGACTCCAAACATCGACCGGCTCGCCGCCGATGGCATGAAGTTCACGCAGCACTACGCTGGCGATGCCGTCTGCGCGCCAGCGCGATGCGTTTTGATGACGGGGCTCCACACAGGGCGGGCGCATGTGAGAAACAACTCTCCAAGAGCTCGACAGAAAAGCCCGTTTGGAGAGGGGCAAGAGCCAATTCCAGAGGGAACACAAACCCTGGCCCGGCTGCTTCAAAAACAGGGCTACGCCACGGGTGGATTCGGAAAGTGGGGTCTGGGCGGACCAGGCACACATGGGGCTCCGGAGCATCAGGGATTTGACCATTTCTTCGGCTACTACAGCCAGGAGATCGCGCACAATTTCTATCCAGACAACCTCTGGAAGAACGGCGAAAGGTACATGCTGGACAATAAGGGCGTGCCTGCCCACCAGCGGCTGAGTGAGGTTCCGGAGAACTTCGATGCCTACAAAGGCAACGAGTACGCCCCTGACACGATCCATAAGGATGCGCTGCGATTCATCCGCGAGAATAAGGACCAGCCGTTTTTCCTGTATGTGCCGACAACGGTGCCGCACGCTGCGCTGCAGGTGCCGGATGAGGAGCTGGACCAGTATCCGAAGAGCTGGGACAAGGAGCCTTATCTTGGCCAGCAGGGATATCTTCCGCATGAGAGGCCAAGGGCCGCTTATGCAGGGATGGTCTCTCGAATGGACAAGGAGCTCGGCCGCATCATTGACCTGCTCGAAGAACTTGACCTCACGGACAACACGATCGTGATGTTCACGAGCGACAACGGCCCGACGTTCAACGGCGGATCTGATTCTGAGTTCTTTGAGAGCACTGGAGGTATGCGGGGCCT
>JALGYA010000256.1 GCA_029824475.1 Fimbriimonadia bacterium
AAGGAACGGCTTGCTGTCTAGGCAGCGAACAGGAGAAGACACATGAATACTGTCACAGGAAAAGGCGAATGCCCCGAGTGCTTCGCCGACATTGAGCTGAAGGATGTTATGCAGAACGAAATCGTTCAGTGTGGCGACTGTGGAGCTGACCTTGAGGTCACTTCCATCGACCCTATCAAGCTCGAAAAAGCACCAGAAGAAGAAGAGGACTGGGGCGAGTAAGAATGAAGATCGGCATGCTTCACAGCCGCATTCGAGCCGAGGAGAAGCTTCTTCTCCAGGCTTTCAATAAACGCGGCATAGAGGTCGATCTCATGGATGACCGGAAGGTCATTTTTGAGATCTCAAGCGAGCACTGTTTCGCGGAGCGATACAGCGAGTACGACGTTGTCGTAGAGCGCTGCATCAACCACAGCCGTGCCCTCTACAGCCTTCGGATTCTGAATGATCGCGGCATCAAAACCGTCAATTCAGCCGAAGTTGCTGCGGTCTGCGGCAACAAGCTGGAGACCACCAGCGCTCTGACCGCACACGGCGTGCCGACTCCTCGAACACTTGTCGCTTTCACACCCGAAAGCGCCCTTGAGGCGATCGATGAGCTGGGATATCCGGTCGTATTGAAGCCGGCTGTCGGTTCATGGGGCCGCCTGCTCAGCAAAATCAATGACCGCGACTGCGCGGAGGCAATCCTTGAGCACAAGGAGATCCTCGGCAGCTACCACCACAGCATCTTCTATATCCAGGAGTACACGAATAAGCCGATGCGCGACATTCGTGCTTTTGTGATTGGCGGGGAAGTTGTGGCGGCGATCTATCGGCATTCAGATCACTGGATCACGAACACCGCACGCGGAGGCGAATCGAGCAACTGCCCGATCTCCGACGAGATGCGTGAGATCTGCCGCAAGGGCGCCATCGCTGTAGGCGGTGGGACCGTTGCCTTGGATCTCGTGGAGGACCCGGATAAGGGCCTGCTGGTGCTGGAAGTGAACTACACGATGGAGTTCCGCAACAGCATCGAACCGACCGGAGTCGACATCCCTGACCGGATGGTTGACTTCGTACTCAACGTTGGTGAAAACGGCTGGAAGGAAGCCAACAACGGAGTGGCTGTCTAAGATGATTCGCGCGTCGATTGTCGGTGCGTCGGGGTTCGGTGGCGGCGAGCTGCTGCGGCTTCTGCTGCAGCATCCGGAGATCGAGGTTGCCCAGGTGACTTCAAACCGGCAGGCTGGCAGCTTTGTCACGTTTACTCATCCCAATCTGCGTGGTCAGACTCAGTTGAAATTCTGTCTGCCTGAAGAGGTTGAGCCGTGCGATCTGCTGTTCTTGGCCTTGCCGCATGGCGAGGCGATGGGAAGGCTGGAGCATTGGCAGAGCTTGGCTCCGAAGATTGTTGACTTGAGTGCGGATTTCCGGCTCGGCTCCGCAGAGGAGTTCAAGAAGTGGTACCGCGAGGACCACGCCTGCGCTGACAAGCTGAGCGACTTCGTTTATGGTCTGCCGGAGCTGAATCGTGAGGCGATCCAGGGCGCTGATCTGATCAGCGGGGTTGGCTGCAACGCCACGACCGTGAATCTATCGCTTCTGCCGCTGATGCAGTCTGATCTGGTCGATTGGAGCCGCGGAATTGTTGCTGAGGTCAAAGTCGGCAGCAGTGAAGGCGGGGCTCGCTCGACAGACGCGTCTCACCACCCGGTGCGTGCTGGTTCAGTTAGGAGCTTTGCACCCACAGGCCATCGCCATGCCGCTGAAATCGCAATGGCATTAGGCCAGCACGGGCATGAGGCGGAGATCCACCTGAGCGCGACGGCGATCGAGATGATCCGCGGTGTTCTGGCTACCGTTCACGTCTTTGCGAAGGAAGGCGTCGAAGAGCGGGACATCTTCAAGGCGTACCGAATGGCGCTGAAGGACGAGCCGTTTGTACGCCTGGTCAAAGAGAAGAAGGGCCTCTACCGATACCCTGAGCCGAAAATCCTGTCGGGAAGCAATTTCGCGGAAGTTGGGTTCGAATTCGATGCTTCTTCACGAAGAATCGTGGCGATTGGCGCGATCGACAACCTGATGAAGGGCGCCAGCGGCACTGCAGTGCAGGCCGCCAACCTGATGTTTGGGTGGGATGAGACGACTGGCCTCACCTTCCCTGGACTCCACCCCATTTAGAGACATGAGCGAAGAGAACATGATCGTAATCAAAGTCGGCGGGGGCAAGACGATCGACGTCGACGCCGTCGTCAATGACCTTGCGGAGCTCTGGAAGGCCGGCAAGAGGTTCATCCTCGTGCACGGCGGTGCAGAGACAACTAATGAGGTTGCCGAAGCATTGGGACACCCCCCGCAGTTCGTCACCAGCGAGAGCGGCTACGAAAGTCGGCGAACTGATAGGAGAACTTTGGAGATCTTCGAGATGGTCTACTGCGGCCAGCTCAACAAGATGTGGGTCGAAAAGCTGCAGATGCTGGGCGTAAACGCGGTTGGGCTTAGCGGCATCGATGGGCGGATTTTTGAAGGACGCCGCAAGGACAAGCTTCGAGTAAGGATGAACGGCAAGCGGCTCGTGATACGAGACGACTGGACAGGCACGGTTGAGAAGGTCAACACGGAGCTTCTGGACCTGTTACTTGCCAACGGATACCTCCCGGTTCTCACACCTCCCGGCTCCTCGGACAAGGGCGAAGCGATCAACGTGGACGGCGATAGAGCCGCTGCGTCGCTCGCTGCAGCGGTCAACGCTGAGGCGCTCGTCATCCTCAGCAACATCCCTGGTTTGATGCGAGAATTCCCGGACGAATCGACCACGATTAAATCGATTCCAGCATCAAAAATCGACGATTATATGGATTTCGCGCAGGGGCGCATGAAGAAGAAAGTGATGGGCGCAGCCGAGGCTGTCGCCGATGGCGTTGGGCGAGTGATCTTCGCCGACGGACGGATTGAGTCGCCGCTGACGGCGGCGATCAACGGTGGAGGAACACACATTGAGCAATAGCGAAAGATTGATGGAGCTGGAGCGCGCCGGCGCCGGAACTTGGATTCCAAGACGCGGCACGCCGCCGATTACACGGGCCGAGGGCTGCACGCTCTACGACGTTGACGGAGGCGAGTGGCTCGACATGACCGCGTCCTTCGGCGTGGCCTGCCTTGGGCACTGCCACCCGGCTGTCGTGAAAGCTGTTCAGGACCAGGCTGGCAAGGTCATGGCCTCTCCGATCGGCCTCTACTCCGAGGCCAGGGCTGAACTCTTGGAGAAGCTGGTCCAGATCCTCCCCGGAGATATCAACCATGTCTTCCTATGTAATTCGGGAACCGAAGCGATTGAGGCCGGCATCAAGTTTGCTCGGCTTAAAAATGGCCGCCGCGGCATCGTTTCGCTGAAGGGAAGCTTCCACGGACGTACTTTGGGTGCCCTTTCGGTGACCTGGAACCCTAAAATCCGCAAGCCGTTCGAGCCGATTCTCGGTGATGGCACTTTCGCGACTCCGGGAGATATCGATCAGCTCAATGAGCTGATCACTGAAGAGACGAGCATCTTCATCGCCGAGCCTGTGCAGGGTGAGGGTGGAGTCAACGTACTGGATGCGGAGTACCTGCAGGCAGCAGAGAAGAGCTGCCGCGAAAAGGGCGTCGTGTTCATGCTCGACGAAATCCAGACCGGTTTTGGCCGCACGGGCACGATGTTCGCTCACAGCGAGCTCGGCGTTAACCCAGACCT
>JALGYA010000257.1 GCA_029824475.1 Fimbriimonadia bacterium
TTCGCTGCAAACACAAAGAACGTGACGTTCTCTTTCACAGAGCAGCAGACTGACGACGAATTCAGCGAAATCAGCCATCTGATGCACAGCGAGCGGATGAGACTCGGCTCGATCGCAGGCATCAACAAGCAGGACATGTCGCTCTTAACGGAAGTTGGCTGCCAAAAGCAGATCAGCTATGCCTCCATGGAGGTCAGCAGCATGACCGGCGGAGCAGTTCGCCAGGCGCTTGGCTTCAAGGACAAGGGCATCGACTTCAACATCACCCGCCGACAGGTGGACGACGGCTTTTACGCTGTCAGCTCATTGGTCGACCCTGAAAAGGCACTGCTCTCCACTCTGATGGGGCAGGAGATGATCGATGCCCGGCTCAAATGGTCTGTGATGGCTTCGATGTCGCTCGATTCTCGGCTCTACGGAATCACCGATGCCAACGGTGACATGGGTCAGCTGTTCCAGTCTCGCGTCCTCTGGTCGCCGGACGGTCAGACTAACGTTGAAGCCTTCGCGTTCAACCATCAGACTGGCGCCCCAATCGATCCACTGATTGATCGGACACACGAGCAGCTGCGAGTGAGCCGAGACCTCGGCAAGCACGGCAAGCTGACGATGGTCCAGGACAACAAGGAATACGACGGATCGACCGACGTAAATCCTGACTCGGCGACGCAGTCCCTCATCTACGAGACTCAGCTCAGCAGAGCCACTGGCATTCGAACTGAGCAGCGAGAGACGAAGTTTGAGACTGGCGCACGAGAGACAACAACTTCCAACACGCTCACAACGGCGATCACCAGCCGAGCGGGCGTGAGTCTAACCGATACACAGACTCGCCGCGACGCAGGGACAGCGAACGAAGTCAAGCGCAACTACGGCTTCTACTACGACTTCGGCAAGGGCATCAAGCTCAACTACGGATTCAACCGGTCGATGCGAGAGGATGCTAATGGCAGACTCTCCAGCACCACGACGCTGAGCGGGGGCGCCTTCCAGGACATCTCCATCAACCCGGCCTCATACAAGCGAGAGCGCTGGGACAACACAAGGGATCAGCACATCGGTGCCTTCAGCCTAGCGAGCGCTCGGCCGCTCGACTGGGGATGGGTCGAAGATGTCCAATTCCGATACAGCAGCGATACGAACCGAGATCGACTGATGTGGCGCAAGGAGCTGCAGGGCATGGGCTTCAGCGGAGCCCGCGGCCCGCTCGGGTTCAGCTTCGACTACAGCGCTCAGGGCGCACCGGACGGCACGCGAGCCATCGACAGAACGTTCTACACAACTTCAGACAAGACCGGCAAAGCTGCGTTCCAGGCCGCGGTCAAGTACGGCGTGCGAACCATGCCGGACAACAAGGATTACGCGATCAGAGACTACAAGCTGAGCTGGAAGCCGAGCAAAGACCTCCAGTTCTCGCACACGGTTGCCACCAACTCCTTGAAGGCTGCCAAAAACGTGATGCTCGGCACGATCGCTTCACCTGGCCGAACAAACCAGTGGAATCTCAACTACCTTGGTGGACGGGACTACAAGGCTGGCCTCTTCTGGAAGGAAGACCTGAACGACCACAACCGGTTCTTGAAGAGAGAAGGCGGCGTGGACATCACGCTCTTCGCCAATAACGCTTCTCCTTTGAAACTGCGCTACGGCCTCGCTCAGATGGAGCGAAGCGGTGTTCGACAGACGTCGCACAGCTTCAGCCTTGGGTTCACCCAGCGGCCTGGCCCGAACCAGAGCCTGGCGATGTCGCTCCAGAATCTGAACTGGGAGCACGGTCGACCCGACAAGTACGGCGTCCACAATTGGAACGTCCGGCTCGACTACAGCGTCCGGTTCTAGCTTCGCCGCTTGTGGCCTGAGAGGACGTCCTTTTCCCAAGCCTTCACGGCTGATGCCATGCCGGCTGCCCTCCGTGGGTAAAGCTCCGCAAGATCTGTCCTCTCGGCGAGATCAGCGTCAAGGCGGAAGAGCCTTCCGCCTTCCATGCTGACCCACTTCCATGGACCGCGTCTCATTGCAGTCTGCCCGTTCTGATGTCGCCAGAAGAGGTCCCTTTGAGCCAGGCTGTCGCCCTCAAGCATCAAAGAAGAGAGGTCAACACCATCCCACCTTTTGGAGTCGCGCAGCCCCGCCAGACTTGCGAATGTAGGCAGAAGATCAGTTCCAGTCGCCGTCTCACTCGACTCTCCGGGCTCAATGATGCCAGGCCAGGAAGCAGCCATCGGCACGCGGTGCCCACCTTCCCAGAGTGAGCCCTTCCGGCCCCTAAGACCTCCAGAGGAACCGTCCGCTGCAGGCCCGTTATCAGATAAGAAGATCACAAGCGTATTGTCACGCTTACCTGTATCGTCCAGCTCTTTCACAACATCTCCCACCGATTGATCAAGCTCAACGATCATCTGAGCGTAAGTCTCTTTGCGTGGGCGATCTGGGGCGGGGAATGCGTTCCTGTCGCCGACAGCTCGGATCGGGCCGTCGCTCGGCCCTTGAAGAGGATAGTGAGGTGCGCCGTGCGCGACAACCAGCAGGAACGGCCTGTCTGATTCACGAATAAACCGCCTGCTATGATCCGTAATCAAATGGGTGAGATAGCCCTCCTCGTGGATCAGCTCCCGCTGCACCCACCAGTCTTTGTGCGCTTCCTGGTCGATCTTAGATTGATAGTCCACGTTGCCAGAAACGAACCCGACAAAGTCATGAAAGCCCTGCGCTCTCGGCCCCAACTCCATGCGGTAGCCGAGGTGCCACTTTCCAAATAGACCAGTCCTGTAGCCTGCCGCACCGAGGTATTCCGCCATCGTCTTTTCAGTTAGCGGCAGTCCGGTGTGACGGTGATTCGCGGCGGTTACAACACCCTCGATGCCGCTCCGTTGCTGGTATCGGCCCGTCATGAGAGCCGCCCTTGTAGGGCTGCAGACCGCACCATTCGAATGAAAGTCGGTGAACTTCAGCCCACCCTCCGCCAGCGCATCAATATGGGGCGTAGGGATCGAGGAGCCCATGTATCCCACATCGCCGTAGCCGAGGTCATCAGCGAGGATGATCACGAAGTTCGGTCTTGGCGCGAGTACCAGAGAGGCTGCAGCGAGGGCGAACACACACCCATTCTACTTATAGACTTCCGTTCGAAATACGGACACAAATGTACACAATGTCTGGCAAAATAGAACTCCTCAGAGGAAATGAGATGAGCAATCACATTGAAACCAAGGCGCTCCACGCAGGACAGGCGCCAGATCCGACTACGAATGCCCGCGCCGTCCCCATCTATCACACCAGCAGCTATGTCTTTGATGACACAGCACACGCAGCACGCCTCTTCGGGCTTGAAGAGTTCGGCAACATCTACTCGCGGATCATGAATCCGACGAATGACGTGCTTGAACAGCGCGTCGCCGCCTTGGAAGGCGGAACCATCGCTGCCGTCGCGGCCAGCGGTCAGGCGGCCACGACGATGGCGATCACAAACATTGTGGAGTGCGGCCAGGAGATTGTTGCCAGCACAAACCTGTACGGCGGCACGTACAATCTATTCCACTACACGCTTCCCAAGTTTGGAATCAAGGTTCATTTCGTCGATCCTTCTGACCCGGAGGCATTCCGACGCGCGACTAACGACAACACACGCCTCTACTTTGGCGAATCTGTCGGAAACCCCAAGCTCGACACCTTCCCCATTAAAGAGGTCGGGGCGATTGGCAAAGAACTTGGCATC
>JALGYA010000258.1 GCA_029824475.1 Fimbriimonadia bacterium
AGATCAAGAATGCGATCACCGTGCCCAGAATTGGACATATTGAGGTGCCACGGGCCCTCCCGATGAAATCGCAGTTCATCCTCCTGTCGATGATGGTTCTGTTCAGCATCGGGCTGTTTGTCCTCATGGGAGCCAATCGCGACGTTGCTCGCCAAGTCGGGCAGTACTTCCCACTCTTCATCGGGTTTGGCATGGGCACGTTCATGCTGGTGATGGCCAAGCACTACAGCACGAAGCGCTGGCAGTGGCTGGGGATCGCGTTTGCTGCAGCTTCGGTCATGCTCGTGCTCATCGACCTGCCTGTACGGAAGAATGAAGGTCCGCTGCTGCTCTTCATGGGTGCGCTGATGCTCGTCACCGGCAGCGTTACACTCGCTGGGTTCATCAAGACGAGCCCAGTTCTGTATCCGAAAGGAGATCAGTAGTGAGTTTGGAGTCGCACGGGGGCATCGACAAGCTCGTCCATGAGCCGGCGAGACTCGTGATCCTCTCCTACCTTGCCTTTGCGACTTCGGCCGACTTCGTCTTCCTCATGAATGAGACGGGCCTGACCAAGGGAAATCTGTCGTCCCACATGTCCAAGCTGGAGGATGCTGGCTATGTGGAGGTCAGGAAGCAGTTCGTCGGCAAGATTCCGCAGACTCAGTACTCGCTGACGACCGTTGGACGGGACGCATACAACGCATATCGCGATAAGATGAACGGCATCATCGGGTGACGTTGGGTAACGTCTGGTGATGCCGTTAACTGCACTGGCCGCAGTCTTGATTCCTGCCTTGGTCCGAGGGCCAGAGCCGCTCACAGACCGGCAGGTTCGCCGGATTGATCACATTTTCCAGGCCTGGGATGAGCCCGACACGCCTGGAATGGCAGTTGGAGTTGTCCGTGATGGCGAGTTTGTCTATCGGAAGGCCTTCGGCTCAGCTGATCTTGAGCGTGAAACGCCACTCTCACCGGATCACAAGTTCTA
Source organism: Fimbriimonadia bacterium (assembly GCA_029824475.1). Taxonomy (GTDB): domain Bacteria; phylum Armatimonadota; class Fimbriimonadia; order Fimbriimonadales; family Fimbriimonadaceae; genus JALGXY01. The sequence goes on from JALGYA010000258.1 coordinate 971, forward strand.
TGTGGCATCGGTTTCAAAGCAGTTCACCGCGACCTGCATTCTTCTTTTGGAAGAGCAGGGCAAACTCAGCGTCGATGACCTTGTTCAGAAGCATGTCGCGGAGTTTCCGAACTATGATCATCCGGTTTTGATTCGGAATCTGCTGAACCACACTAGCGGCGTCAAGGACTACTACACGCTGAACAACATGCGTGGCCTGAGCACTGCTGACAAATACACCGATGCCGAAATCCTTGGGCTGGTGACCCGCCAGAGCGGTCTTAACTTTGAACCTGGCACGGAGTATCTGTACTCGAATTCCGGCTACCTGCTCCTCAAGACGATTGTGGAGAGAGTCTCCGGTGAGTCGATCCAAGCCTTCTCCAAGAAGAACATCTTTGATCCGTTGGAGATGTCCTCGACGCAGTACCAGTCGAGCTCGACGATGCTTGTTCCTGGCAGGGCTCTTGCTTATTCAGGCTCGTTCCAGGGCGGCTTCAACAACATCCACAGCAGCGACTCCACCGTCGGCACCCGCGGGATCCTGACGACCATTGATGACTTCCGGAAGTGGCACAAAAACCTGCTGGACAATAAGCTCGGAAAAGGCAGCCAGCAGCTGATCGAAGATCTGGAAGAGCAGGCAGTGCTGTCCAGTGGACAGGAGATCAGTTATGCCAAAGGCGTCTCGGTCTCCAGGTACAAGGGTCTCCGAAATGTTGGACATAGCGGCTCGTTTGCCGGCTACCGTTCACGTGCGGATATGTTTCCAGACCAGAAGACGTCGATCTTCATTTTTTCCAATCTCGCAAGTGCCAGCCCGAGCGCGCTGGCAGACCAGGTGTCAGCCGTAGTGCTTGGCGACAAATTCAAGCCTGAAGAGGATGAGAAACCGCGTGCACCGAAGCCTGTGGGCGCAAAGCGCGAAGACCTTTTGAAGTACATCGGGTTCTATCAGGATAAGAAGAAGGACTTCCTGAACATCGCCGTAGGCGATGCCGGGCTCAAGGTCTTGGTGGATGACTCCGTTACGGCCCACCTCGTCACGGAGGCAGACGGCGCGTTTTATGATCCCAAGGAGGGTGTTGAAGTTAAATTCACAGAATCTGGTGTGGAGTTCAAGCCGATGAAGGGGGCGGTCCGAGTTCTGAAGAAGGTGAAGCGGGTCAAGCACAGTCCTGATCAGCTGAATCTGTTCGTGGGACGCTATTTTTCGAGAGATCTCAAGGCTTGGCACGAGGTCTACTTGAAGGACGACAAGCTGCGCGTCAAAGCAGGCCACGTAGACTCAGGGATGTGGCCAACGGAGCTCGGCGAATTCCTGACCAGATTTGGCCTGATCTCCTTCAATCGAGAGGGCTTCAGCCTTCATGGTTCTCGCGTACGCCGGATCGATTTCATAAAAGGCTGAATTGTGATCTTGATCATGTTTTCGTGCAGGATGACCAGCGGTATAGTCGCGGCATGAGTGATATCACTGAACGCCTGACCCAAGCGCAGGTCGACCAGTATCACCGAGATGGGTTCATCCGTCTGGAGCGTATCGCGACTGACGAAGAGATTCTGCGGCTGCGTAAGGCGTATGACCGGATCTTCGCAGAGCAGGCCGGAAGAGAGTCCGGAGACCAGTTCGACTTGGCTGGCACTGATGAAGAAGGCCAGAAAGCCGTTCTTCCCCAGATTCTCAACCCGGCCAAGTACGCACCTGAGCTTGCTGTAGGCGACTATTTGGGTGTGCTCAATACGATAGTCAAGCAGCTGCTCGGGCCAGAGGCCGAAGCTGGGGTCGCTCACGCGATCTTCAAACCAGCCCGATACGGGGCGATGACGCCCTGGCATCAAGATGAAGCCTACTGGGAGCCTTCGCTGAACTACACGTCGCTGTCAATCTGGATGCCTCTGCAGGACGTCAAGGTTGAAACTGGATGTATGCAGTTTATCCCTGGCAGCCATAAGCAGGAGATCATTCCTCACCATTCGGTTAACAATGATCCTCGCATCCACGCGCTGGTGTGTGAAGCCGATGATTCGAAGGCCGTCGCCTGCCCGCTGAGCATGGGTGGCTGCACTCTGCACGATTCTCGGACTCTGCACTTTGCTGGCGCAAACGTCTCTGAAGTGGATCGAAGAGCTCTGATTCTTGGAGCGGGTCTGCCTACGACCCCAAGAACTGATGGGCGCCGGTTTATCTGGAACGAGATCAAAGAGACGGCTAGACAGAAGCGCGAAGAAGCTGCTCGAACTTGAGGGGGTTCGAGGCTGAGCCAAGTTGAATTGGCCTTTGTAAGCCCCGTCGCAGTACAATAACCTAAGCCTGACCGGCTTGGGAGGAGACGTGAAACGAGCCATTATCATCGTTCTGGATGGTTGCGGGGCCGGTGTTGCGCCTGACGCTCCCGACTTTGACGATCACGACGATCCGTCAACGCTAAGGCATGTCTGGGATGCTGTCGGCGGCTTCAACGCTCCGAATCTAGCTAGGATTGGCTATCTCGCGGCAGGCGGGATTGGCGATGCACCAGAGGGCCGCTATGCCCGACTCCAGCCGATGAGCTTGGGCGGAAAGGACTCTGTTACGGGCCATTGGGAGATGATGGGCATCCAGGTGGATGACCCCTTCCCAACCTATCCTCACGGCTTTCCTGACCATTTGGTTGACCAATTCGAAAAGGCGATCGGCAGGAGCGTCTTGGGTAATCGGCCAGCAAGCGGGACGCAGATCATTGACGAGCTGGGTGA
>JALGYA010000259.1 GCA_029824475.1 Fimbriimonadia bacterium
GAATCGCGACACGCAACGCTTACGAAGGCGCTGCAGTCCCGGTCTACCACGAGCCCAATGTTCAGGGCTTCAGCGGAAAGATCGTCGCTCTCCCCGAGCGAGAGGACTTCCCCGAGTTCTTCGACGAGCAGAAAGTCGTCGAATTCTACGCACGCTAAGTTTCATTTAGCACGCAAATTGAGACAGCCTCCTCCCAGATGGGTGGAGGCTGTTTTGCGTTGGATGGGAGCGGATTCCGCCTCATCCAGAGCAGGTGTGCCATGGACAGGCCCGAAGGGTTTGTCCGTGCGCCTGCCACAAGCCAAAGAGCACGGACAAGTCGGAACGACCTGTCCATGACGGAGTCGAGGTGGATTGGTCCCTCTCCTTCGACCGAAGGGAGAGGGGGAGGCTAGGAGGGGGCCTTGCCCACCAACTGCCAATGCCTCAGGAATCCAAGAGGAAGCTAAGGTCAGGAGTGCCCTCTCATTCTTCGAGTGCACCTCGTATATCTGTCCCCCTCCTGCCCTTCGGGCATCCTCCCCCTCGTGCGAGGGAGAGGAGCAGAAGTGGTGTGCCAAAGACAGGCCCAAAGGGTCTGTCCGTGCTCTGGTCCCCTCTCTTCCTCGTTCGAGAGGAGGAGAGGGTTAGGGTGAGGAGGTTCTGGGGCCAGCCGCGTGTTCGGCGCGAGAACCTCCATTCCCCCAACCCCCTTCCTCCTGAGGAACAAGAGGAAGGGGGAGCCAGACGATGCCTGGTCGCCTCCCCAACTCGTCTTAGAGGAAAGGTGATTCTTGGATTGGTCCCTCTCGAGGGGGAGGCTAGGAGGGGGCCTTGCCCGCAGGCTGCCAATGCCGCAGGAAACCAAGAGGAAGCCAAGGTCAGGAGTGCCCTCTCATTCTTCGAGTGCACCTCGTATATCTGTCCCCCTCCTGCCCTTCGGGCATCCTCCCCCTCGCTTGAGGGAGAGGACTTGAAACACCTCGTCCCCGGCCCCAAGTGAGAGAGCTGCTTTTCCCCTGGGCGGGTACAGTTGTGCGCATGAGATTTAAGCTCGTGGCGCTCGCCGCCGCTGCCTTCTGCAGCGTTTCGGTGTTCGCGTCTGACCCTCATAAGGCTCTGGCCGATATCAAGGCAGCTTAAGCAAAGGCGATCGCCGATGCTCGAGAAGCCCAAGAGCGGCTCAATTACAACGAATTGAACGACAAACTGGCTGTACTCGCCGCAGCGGCTCTGGAAGGAGTCAACCTCACTTCAGTCAAGACAGAGGACAGCTACGCTTACGCTCAGCTCGCCGTCAAGGCCAAGCAGCCGACCCATGTGCCTGCTCTGCTTGAGCAGTTCATCACAGGCGAAACGAAGGAGGTCGTCACCTCCGGCAACCCGGTGTTCGGTGACACATCGTTCACCCGGTCCACCAAGTCCACATTCGCCCCCAGCGCGAAGGACGCCTATGAAGCAGCGCTTCTCGGCCTCCGCGAGTGCGGCGGCATGGGCCACACAGACAAGGCTCTGTACTTCAGCAAGCTGGCCAAGCCGCACGACGATCAGTCGATCGTTGATCGCGCCGGCTGGTCACTCGCCATGCTCGGCGACAGCCTTTACAAGATGATGGGCCTGGAGAACGCTTTCGCCTACATCGACATGCTCACTGCAAATCTCCCTGAAACAGAAGACCAGATGATGAGCGGCCAGATCGCTTCCGTCCTCAGCATGGCGGGCATGGCCAAGGTAGACATGCTCGTGGCCACGGGCGACAAAGAGGGAGCGCTGGTGCTGCTCGACGAACAGATCGAGACTGCCGATCCGCGTATGGCCACACGACTGAAGAGCAAGAAGAACCAGATGACCCTGCTCGGCGCTGCTGCTCCCGCGATCGTTGCCAATGAGCAGATCGGCGAGTACGCCAGCCTAGAAGACTACGCTGGCAAGATCGTCATCGTCGACTTCTTCGCTCACTGGTGCGGACCCTGCAAGGCCTCCTTCCCCGACATGCGCAAGCTCTACGCGGACCTGCATGACAAGGGTGTTGAGATCCTGCACGTGACCCGCTACTACGGCTACTACGGCTCCGAGCGAGACCTGTCTCCGGAGCAGGAGTTCGAGAAGATGAAGGGCTTCGCCGCAGAGCACGAGCTGGCTTGGCCGGTTGTGTTCGTCGATGCTGAGGTCTTCACTCAGTACGGCGTTTCCGGCATCCCGCACGTCGCCTTGATCGACCAGGACGGCAACGTCGAGAAGATCAAAATCGGCTATTCCGCTGCTTCGTTCGCTGAGTTCCGCGCTCACATCGAAGCGATGCTCAACAGCAAGAAAAACTGAGTCTCATTCACACCCTGGTTCAGCGATGGACCAGGGTGTTTTTGTGCCTGGAGCTAGGCGTTGGGGAGGAACGCGATCAGTCTATCGATCTCGTCGTCAGTGACAGCACCCATGGTGCTGATTTGGAAGTACCGGTTCTGCAGCTCGCCTTTGCATCCGTAGACCATGAAGCCTGCATCGAGGCATTCGGCGCTCCATTCGCGCCATGTCTTCCCGCCCGGGATGCTCGCCAGCGTGACTGCACAGGAGGCGGAATCGTCTGGGATGGGCAGGTCGTAGCCTTTGGATCGGAGGGCTTTGCGGATTCGCGTGGCTCCTTCAAGAATCTCCGCTCGCCGAGCCTCGAAGCCGCCCTCCTCAATAAGCTCTTTGAGAGCCACATCCAGCGAGAGTATCGGCTGGACTGCTGCTGTGACCGGAGGCTTGTCGCTCGCGTAGTGGCTCAGGTTGAGGCTCCAGGTTCTCGGTCGGATATCCGGCAATTCGCCGTTCATGAGAACGAAACTAACACCCGGCAGCCCGCGCAGACACTTCCCTGCTGAGGCGGCCACCGCTTGGACCCTGCTGAAGTCGAGCGGGTCCGCGCCAAAGCTGGACATCGCGTCCACCAGGATCTTGGCGTCGGTCATCTCCGCCAGCTTTTCAACCGGGTTGAGCCGCCCTGAAGTTGTCTCGTGGTGAGTGCAGACGATCGCCTCGTAGTCTTCCGAGTCAAGGGCAGCCTTGATCTGATCCAGATTCCAGGCCTCAAGCCACGGAAGCTCAAGAATGTCGTGGGGGATATTGTGGACTCGGAGGATGTCCTCCGCCCGACCGCTGTAGTAGCCATCGACGACCGCCAAGACTCGGCCATCCCCGACACAGCTCGTAAGCATCGCCTCGACGGCGCTCGTGCCGCTGCCAGCCAGAATGTGCGGAGTGAGGCCGCCGGAGAGCTCCGTCAGACGTCTTCGGACCCGGCCATAAGCTTCAAGAAACTCAGGCTCCCGGTGGTTGAGATCGGCTGCTGCCGCCTCTCTGACCGACTTCGTCGTGCGGCACGGTCCGGGAGTAAACAGCGTCACTTGGTCGCCTCTTTCAGCTCCTGAATGTAGTTGAAGACCTTGTCTCTGCCAGCGCCGTTGTTCCACTCGTCCGCGATCAGCTGAACTAGGCTGGAGCCGACAACAGCACCATCCGCTGCCTGGCAGACCATCTTCACGTGCTCCGGCTGGGAGATTCCGAATCCCACGCAGACTGGCAGTGACGAATACTGTTTGATCCGATTGACCAGGTCGACCACCGATACCGGGGCCGCCGTTCCTGCTCCTGTCACGCCAAGCCTGCTGACGGCGTAAGCGAACCCCCTTCCCCGCT
>JALGYA010000260.1 GCA_029824475.1 Fimbriimonadia bacterium
AGAGGGGTTGAGTGCTGCAGCCTGCTCAAAGCTGGCAATCGCATCTTCATAGCGGGCCGATTTGAGGGCGACGTCTCCGATTAGCGTGTGGGCGCGTGAGGACTTGGGATTGAATCGGAGCGCAGTCTTGGCAGCGGACTCTGCTCCGACCAGGTCTTCTCCATCCAAGAGCGAAACGCTCAGGCTGTCGAGCACGCCAGCGAGAACCTCGGCTGGGTCTGATTCGTTGCCGACATTGTCCTGCAGGCGTCGGCGGACCTCAGGGTTGTCTTGAAACTCTCGCTCTGCCCAGGCTGGGTCTGACCACTTTGAAGAGCCGAAAATCCAGTCGAGCAGCTGGCTGGTGCTGGCGGCTCCCTCTTCTGAGCTCACGCCATCGGATCCGGCGAAGTTCAGCCTGGCCGTGATGAAGCCTGGGTCATATTTCACGATTGTAGAGAAGATCTCTTTTTCACTGGTCCACCTCGGGGCCGCCCAGAATGTGAGGCTGCCGTGCCAGCCTAGCAGCAGAGCGAGCAGCGGCCACTTGACCGTTGGTTTTGCCGCGAACAACGCTGCAGCCATGAGGCATGCAACGGCTGGCCCGGCGATGGCCAGGCGATAGGGAGCGACGTGGAGCGAAGGCAGAGGGATGACGCTGCTCACTGGGAGAATCAAGAGTCCGGCGAACAGTGCCAACCACACAAGCTGTGGATGGGATTTCCGGAACTTGAAGCAGACCCATGCAGCACCCGCGAACGCCAGCCAGCCGACGATGACAGGAAGTGCCCCCAGCAGCCGGCTCGGCTCAAACGTGAACGTGTGGAGGGCCGCTGGTGTGGGCGCAAGGATTAGCAGAAGATTGTGGGCCAGACCTCGCCCGCCCAACTCCAGCTGCTGGAGCAGAGTGTGCGGTTGGGCGAAGTAAGTGCGCATGCCGAATGTTGTCCAGAGGGCTAGGAATGCCGCACAGCTGAGCGCTAGAGGTATGGCTGGCTTGATGTAGTCGCGTACAGATGGGCGATCCCCTGGGGAGAGCAGAGCTAGTGCAAAGGGCGCGGCCAGGACACCGGCCATCGCCTGCTCTTTGCAGAGGCCCGCACATAAGAGTGCGACGGCGGCAAGCCCAGACCACTTGATCATCTTCGGCTCCTGGGCCATCTTCACCAGGAAGCACGCGTAGAGGACGACGAAGAGACAGCAGAGCACATCTGTCCTTCCTCCGATCCAGGCTGTTGCTCCTGCCTGGATCGGCTGGAGGCCAAAGAGAAGCGCTGCGAAGGCTGCCGTCACTCTGTTCTTGAAGAGCAGATGGGCCAGCCAACCGGAAGCGGCAGTGCAGGCAAGGTGCAGGATGATGTTGGTCTGGTGGAAGAAGAACGGGCTTGGGCCGAATGCCTTGTGGTCGACAAAGAACGAGAGGCTGACCATCGGCCGGAAGTAGGCGAAGTTGAACGGTTGTGTGAGAACTGTGAGGAGTTCTTTGCCGCCACCGATGCCTCCTCCGTTGAGGATTCCGTAGTCGTCCCAGACAGGCAGACCTTTGAGAGAGGAGATGTAGGGGAGAGCAGATACGACGAGAATGGAGAACCAGGCGGCTATCCAGATTCTTCTCTCTCTGTCGGACTGCGGATCCGTCGTCATGGTCTGATGTCTATTATCGGTCAATCGCCGCGTGAATTCAGCGACTTTGCGGCCTCATTGGACCTGGCAGTGATGTCTCACGGCTGCTCCTCTGTTCGCCTGTGTTAGCGATTCTCAAGGTCAGATACCCAGTAATCTTACTAGATGTCCTAAGCAGATACGAGTGCAGGAAATGAACAAGTGTGTGCGGCGAATCGCGGGTCGATTTTCCGCACGCAAGCGTGCTCATGGGGCAGATGATCTCTCATGCAATGGGAAGGAAGAGTGCCTTAAGCAGCCTTTTTGGCTGGTGGAGGCAGCCAGAGGAGGCGGCATCGTGTGCTGGATCAGATGAGTTATCTCGTCTTGGACCTGCTTGATCCGCAGGCCTTGGATGGAGGGAGCATCAGCTCTGCACCAAGTTGATCAGATTCTCTGAGTTGAACCTAATAGAGGCCAATTCAAAGCAAGTGGGCTTCAATTTGCCCGTTATTCTGAAGATGACTGCTCGGGCTGCAGTGGCTTAAAGATGGCCTGCCTTCAGCCTGGAACCTGGTTCCAAAGGGCCCCGCTATTCCATGAATGCTGGTCGAAGTACCTGGTAATTTTACTGTGATCTCCTCCTGTATCCGAAAAACTGGTAAAAATCATGATCGAAAATCCAAAAAATCTGCTATATTTGTAAGTGATACGTGTGCACGGAAGCGCACAGATTGGAGCCACGAATGGACTGCAGGCTCATGTTGGGAGGCTTGATCAGAAAAAATGATTAATAAAGCAAGCAAAATTCAGCGAACGATGCTGGTTGGATGCTTCGTTGCAGCGTCAGCGTTGACGGCGGCTCAGGGAACTTTTTCCGGCGCCATCTACACGTCTAAAGCGGACGGAACATTAGTAAACCAGAACATCTACGCAAGCAAGCCTGAGGTCTACTTGAACGGTGGTCCTCAGAACACGTCATCTCAGGGACTGCCAGCAGGCACGTACCTCTTCCAGTTGACCTCACCAAGTGGTGTTCTGCTTTCGAGCGACGCTGCTATCAGCAGACAGGTCCTGGTTAACACCAACGGCTTTGTGGCCGGTGGCACGGGCCCGTCGCCCCATGCAAATGGCGCGGTAAACCCGACGACTGGAGCAATTCCAGTTCAGCTCATTCCTTACAACGACACTCCTAACGCGGGTGGCGAGTACAAGGTCTGGCTAATCCGCAATGGACTGATCGATCCGAATGGCATCGACATCAACTTCACGGGCGGCAACACCAAGACAGACAACTTCAAGGTCCACACAGGTCAGGGTTCCGGCGACGGAACCACAACACTGTCGGGCTCGAAGTTCTACGACTGGGATGCTGACGGAGCGTGGGACGACAATGCAAATGAGCCGGGCGTCGAAGGCGTTCGAATCAATGTCTACTACGACGACCCGAACGACAACCCTGACGAAGGCTGGATTCTCATCAATCCAGGCGGCCAAGGCTTCACGACAACGACCGACGCCAATGGCGACTGGTCTGTAGCTGGCGTGATGAATGGCGTTCCGATCAAGGTTTGCGAAGTGCTTCCGGAAACGGGAGACACCAGCGAATGGGTTCAGACAGCCCCTGCGATTAACAGCGAAGGCGAGCGATGCTGGACCGGCCCGACACCCAACGAGGGTGGCGTGATTGAGAACCTCAACTTTGGCAACGTATGTGCCTTTGATGTGGACTGCTTCCGCACCCAGGGATTCTGGGGCAACCGAAACGGCAAGAAGATCATCGAGGCCAAAGAAGGGACCCTAGTCATTCATGGACAGCACTGGTTCACCAAGTGGGTGGATCCGCTCTGCCTGTGGTATGAAGATGGCACGCCGCTGGTCTTCACAGGTGACTTCGATACAGACTGGAATATCTGGAAGGAGTTCCTGCGAAACAGCAATGCCGTCAACATGTCCTACATGTTGTCAGTCCAGTTCGCTGTGACCAAGACGAACTTCGGACTCCACGCGTTCTGCACGCAGGAAGAGATGAATGCTCTTCGATTCCTGCTGACGGACGTTGAGGGCC
>JALGYA010000261.1 GCA_029824475.1 Fimbriimonadia bacterium
CCCTGCCTGAGAGCCGCTCCCCGTCCACTCAAGAATTCTTCAGTCGGCTAGGTTCATCCTTGAGCTGGTCACCTTTGACCCCGGCCAAATTGTGCCTCCAACTTCGTCTGGCAACTCAGACACTGGGTTCAGACCGGCACGGTCAAAAGGGTGACTTTGAACCTAAAATGGGAGGATTATTGGTGCCGGGGGAGGGACTCGAACCCTCACAAGGTCGCCCTTAGTGGTGTTTGAGACCACCGCGTCTACCATTCCGCCACCCCGGCAAGAGTCAACAAAGATACCTTAGCTGACGACCTCGACTTCGGCCTGCTCCAGCAGTCGCAGGACCACTGGCTTCCTGGCGATTTCTGCGCCGTCAGTCAATGCTGTCGCCGCACCAGCCGCTGAGCCGAGTCGGAACGCCTCAGAAACCAACATCCCCTGCTGCAGCCCAGCTAAGTATCCGCCCAGCAGTGAGTCGCCGCTCCCGATCGTGCTGACCGGTTTAAGCTTTATTGGCTTTGCGAAAAGGGTCTCGGATCCTGAGCATAAGATCGCCCCGTCCGCGCCCAACGAAAGGATCGCTGTCGGGTTCTCCGAGCCCTTGCTCAAGAGCAGCTCAAAGAGCCCCCGGCAGGACCTAAGCGCCTCATCAAACCCATCAATCCTCCGATCCAAAAGCCGTTCAGCCTCATGCAGGTTTGGCTTGATCAGGTCAGGTGCAGCTCCCAGGCCGTGCTGGATTGCATCGCGGTCAGCGTCCAACAGCAGCTTGCAGCCAGCAGACTTTGCGATCTGGCCCAAGGTCAAGTACGCATCCCGAGGCAGTCCGAGTGGGATCGAACCACCAAGCGCGACCCACTCGCTGCCAGCAGCCTGACGCTCCATCACTGAGAGCATCTGCTCCCATTCGGATTGGGTGATCGGTCCGCCTCGGGCGTTAAATGTCGTCGGTGGCTTTCCCTTGCCGCCCTCAACGCTGAAGTTCATCCGAGTCTCAGCGGCGCACGAAACAAAGTCCATCCCAACACCTTGGGCTTCGAGAACAGTTCGAACCTGCGCGCCCGGACTTCCACCAAGAAAACCGGATGCAGTCGTCTGCGCGCCAAGCTCTGCTGCCACACGAGAGAGGTTGAGCCCTTTGCCCCCCGCGTCAATCTCCTGCCGCTGAATCCGATTTGTATCGTGCGGCTTCAGCCCATCAACAAAGAGCGAAACATCGATGCAGGGGTTGAGCGTGACCGAAAAGATCATTGGCTCATGGAGTTGAACAGCGCGATCTCATCGGCGTCAAGCGACTTCGCGCTCGCCTCGCTCAGGATCTCGGCCAGGTCTTGGGTGACAGTCTTGCGATTCACCATTCCGACCATTTTGCGAGTCTCACCGCTCAGGAGCAGGTCGACTGCGGACTGCCCCATGCGCAGAGCCAAAACTCGATCGTAAGCCGAAGGGCTCCCGCCTCGCTGAATATGGCCGAGGACCGACTCGCGGACCTCAAACCCTTCAACCTGACTCAAGTTTTCGCCGACCATCCGGCTGCCGCCAGCGCCTTCAGCGACGATAACGATGGAGCTGCGTTTGCCCTTCTCCCGCATCTTCTGCAGGCTTGCCCTGACTTCATTAAGCGCATAAGGAACCTCAGGCACCAGCAGCGCCTCAGCACCGCAGGCAAGCGCAACTTCGAGCGCGATAAAGCCGTTGTTCCGGCCCATAACCTCAACCACAAAGATGCGCTCGTGAGAAAAGGCCGTGTCTCTCACCTTGTCGATCGCATCGACGGCCGTATTGATGGCCGTGTCAAATCCAATCGAATAATCTGTGCCGGGAATATCGTTGTCGATCGAGGCAGGAATCCCGATGACCGGAAAGTCAAACTCTTCAGCAAGCACTTTCGCACCGGTGAGTGAGCCGTCACCGCCAATCACGATGAGGCCTTCAATCCCGGCAGCCTGAAGCTGTTTGTGGCCCATCACCCGACCGCTGTACTGCCGAAACGCGGGGCACCGAGCGGTGCCGAGCATCGTGCCGCCGCGATTGATGATCCCGCCAACGTCGATCGAAGAGAGCGGAGTGGTGTTGCCATCAACAACTCCCTGCCATCCCCTGTAAAATCCGATGGTCTCGACATCCTTCCCGGCAGCCGTTCGCACCACAGCCCGCAAGGCTGCATTCATTCCGGGGGAGTCGCCCCCGCTGGTTATCACTCCGATTTTCTTCAAAAGACGGGCCTCAAAAAATACTGTGGGAGGGGCCGCGATGCGCGGCCCCTCCCAATTCTATCTCGCCATCAACACCGATGGCTTAGTGAACGCACTGGCCGTTGGCGTACTGGGCGCTTCGCTTCACCCAAGCAGTGAAGCCATCGTAGTCGTCCAGGACTTCCTTCGGCATCCGAACGTACTCTTTCATGGGAGCACCGTTTGGATTTGCCTTCAAGAGTTCTGCGCCGTCAAGCCCCAGAGCCTCTTCTCGGTCATTAGGTGAAAGCTTCAGTCCGATCTCATCGTCGGCCAAATAAGCAAACATCTTCTCGCCGGTATAAACCGCCATGCCTTCAAACATGCGGCGAGCACGCACATCCATGCCCTCAGCGGCTTTCATCATCTGCTCATATCTTAGGGGACGATAAACCATTGAACTTCCTCGAACCAAAAAAACTGTCCGTTCCATTGGAGCGGACGGCTTCCTGAAAACGATTTTACCTTGCCGGCTTGGGGACAACCCGGACCTGGAAGGGGCAATCGGCTGAGGTTTTCCACATAGTTACCCCCACCGATCCAGATGGTAAGGTTGAGGGAATGGAGCGCCCGCGCCTCGTCATCATTGATGGATACAGCCTCCTCTTCAGGGCTTTTTACGGCACGAGGTTTCTCAGTACATCGGACGGCCAGGCAACCAACGCCCTGTTCGGCTTCACGAACATGCTGATCTCCATTTTCAGCACCCTCAAGCCCAATGCGATCATCGTTGCACTGGACGCTCCAGGCAAAACATTTCGTCACGCCGACTTCCCAGAATACAAAGGGACTCGGCGTGAGACACCGGACGAGCTCGTCTCCCAGTTGAAGCTCTCTCGAGGGCTGATTGAGGCGTTAGCGATCCCTGTTTTTGAGATCACCGGCTATGAAGCGGACGACATCGTGGGGACTCTCTCAGCCCAGGCCGAGGATAAGGGCTATGTCACGACCATCATCACAGGCGACCACGACGCCCTCCAGCTCGTCGATGAGATGGTGAGCGTTCAGGTGCCCCAAAACGGCGGCAAGCCGCCCAAGACCTACACGCCGGAGGGTGTGGTTGAGCGTTACGGCTTTGGACCTGACCGCGTGATCGACTACAAGGCACTTGCTGGCGATTCCAGCGACAACATCCCTGGCGTGGCAGGCATCGGTGACAAGTCGGCCAAGGCACTTATTGAGCTGTTTGGCCCGGTCGAAGTGATGCTTGAGCGGATGGATGAGGTGCCCGAGAAATTCAAGAAGAAGATCGAGCCAGCGATTCAGAACATGCTTCTCTCCAAACGGCTGGCCACCATCGACCGCGAGGTGCCGGTTGAGTACGATTTCGCCGCTTTCAGAGTGACTCCAGAGAGCCTCGATGCAGCCAGGAGAAAGCTCCTCAGCTTCGAATTCAAAAACCACGTCCCACGAATTGAAAAGGCGCTG
>JALGYA010000262.1 GCA_029824475.1 Fimbriimonadia bacterium
GCGGACGCGTCCTTTCAAGCCTGAGGCCTGAAGATGTGCGGCCGTATGCGAATATGATACTGGATGAAATTATCGCGATTGACCGCCCAACCTTTCCGCTCAATGAGGAGAATCCGTGCCGCTGGGACCACGGCGTGATGGGCGATGTACTGGTTCAGAAAGTTCTGGGCCAGGGCCTCGATGGTGTGGATAGAAAGAAGCTGATTCCTGCCTTGAGCTCCCTGCTCGAGACGCCAGAGGCCGGCGCCCGAACCAGAGTTGCCCAAGGTATAGGCAATCTGACGATTGAGGAAACGCTTGAGGTCGCAGGGAGCGTGGTGAAGTGCATGAAGCAGGGAGCCCCGGTAAACGCTGCGATGGATGGCGCGGCCAGTGTTAGTCAGGGGCTACTGGCGAAGCACTCGTTCGAGGAAGCATTGCCTCTGAGCCTGCGTTACGGAGCTGGAAAAGCGGCAAAGAACAAGATTCCTGAGAAGTACGGGCGGGCGGCATTGACGATGCCCTCATCCAGGGAGCTTATGAAGTCTATCGGCGAGCAGATGCTGATTCAGGCGGTTGACGTCAGGGAGGTCATCGACCAGATCCAGACAGGGGCTGGGCCGGAAAAGCTCAATCAATTGAAGGTCATTCGTTCCCTCAAGGCTGCTGAATCTACACTGACGCTGCCTGCAACCCAGACAGAGCTTGTGGTCGACGCGACAAACTACGGCGTCAGCGATGAGAACGACACCACATACACCTGGCGCAAGGTTTACGGCGCCGGCCAGGTTGCGTTCGCGCCGAACGCTTCCGGTCAGAGCAAGTCGACGACCGTATCGTTCACTGATCAGAAGCCCGGGAAGTACCGATTTGAAGTTACGATGACCGACACCCTGGGATACAACCAGATCTCGAAGACGCTCGACATTACACTCTACGACAAACGCGGGAAGCTGCCGGGTAATAAGCCGCCGCAGGCGACATCCCAGTCACTTAAGGCGGTCCCTGGCCTGCCGCTGCAGGTCACTCTCGCAGGCACCGATCCGGACGGCGACGATCTCGGTTTCGCCATAACGAAGCAGCCCGCCCACGGCAGATTGTCGGGGATTGGCGGCGATCTGGTTTACATCGCAAATTACCGGAAGGCACAAGCCCAGCCCACAACCAAGAAGACCGAAGCAGCTGCTATTCCAAAGGGACCGTCGCTTGATGATTTTGATGCGTTGGGCGACCTCGACCTCCCGGCGCCAAAGAAAGCGGTCCCAAGCAAGCGTGCAGCCCTCGACAGTTGGACGGATTCATTCACCTTTGAGGCGGTTGACGGTCAGGGAAAGACGGCCACTGGGACGATTGACTTTGTGGTGTCGGACAAGGACGTGGGCCTCGTTGTTTACGAAGGGTTCAACTACCCGACTGGTACGGTTATCGGCCAGGGAGGCGGCACGTCATTTGGTTTCAGCGGGCCGTGGAAGAAGAACGACGGCAGAAGCGGCGGACGCGACTTTTGGGTAGAGGCCGGGTCGCTCGACGACCTGGCCAAGGCCCGATCATTCAGCTACGCACGCCTACCATCGACAGGCGGCAAATTGATCAAGGGGGCGGGTCATCGGCACTGCCTTCGCGCGCTTGATCGAGAGGCCCTGGCAGCGCACAAGCTGCTCGACAACGGAGGTGAGCTGTGGTTCAGCCTCTTCGTGCAGGGCCCTGGGGGGAAGGGGCAGTTGAGGTTCGGTCTCGGCGGCAACGGCGTCGATCTGGGCTTCCTGATTAAGGGATACAGCATTCACGCCAGCTTGATGGGAGAGGAAGCGGGGACGTCTCGCAATCCCTGGTCTCGAGCCGCAGGCCTGAGGTTTTCAGAGAAAGAGCCTAACATGATCATCGGCCGCTGCGTGTGGGGGAAGACTGACAGGGATCCGGATACACTGGAAATCTACCGTGTTTTCGACGCGCCTGAGTTCGGGCCGCTTGTCCTGGATGAACCTGCGTGTGTCCTCAATGAGCTCATTGCGCAGGAAAACATCCGATCAATCAGCCTTCATGCACAGGTGCCGGTCGATGAGATTCGCATCGGCCCCACGCTGCATAGCGTCATGCTCGGCACGAAGCCGCTGGTGGGGAAGTGATCGGTGATCAGTAGTCAGTCAGATAAAGGAATAGAAACTGTGATGAAGAATCGAACGGATCGAAAAGGTGCGACTCTGCTGATTACTTGCCTTGCACTGCTTGCGATATCCGGGACGCTGTCCGCTGCAGATAGGCCGACGAAGAAGCTAAAGGTCGTTGTCCTCATGGGGCAGTCGAACATGGTGGGGTACGCCCATCCGAGCACGGCCTGGTATCTGACTCAGCCGCTCTACGTGCCTCCCGAGAAGACCGCGACGGTAAAGTCGAAGGAGTTTAATCAGAGCCAGTTCTACTGGCAGGGGGTGAATTTTGCCAGAGGCAACAGCGAGGCATACAATTCTCGGGGGCAAGAGCTGCTTGCTGAAATGAAGGGGACGATCAAGCTCTGGCGCAGCCGAGTCTATGATAACTTCAGCAGGGCTGCAAAAGCATCCGGCAAGGTGCCCGAATGGAACACGGAGGAGTGGGGCCCTGTCCCGCTGGATGAAAACCAGGGGATCAAGAGGTCTTTAATGGGCCCTTTTCTCCACCAGAAGATCCGCGAGACCGGGGTTTTTGAGCGCATAGAAGCGTACATTGAATCACCAGAGAACACGCTTCATCCGAACGTGGCGATCAAGCAGCTTGCCGAGCGCGACGACGCCATTGCCGACGATCTCAAGCGGGTGCGCGAGATCTTCATCAGGGGCACCAAAGCGGAAGACTTTGACGATCTTGACGAAGCCATCGCATCATTCGGCAAAGTCACTGCTGACAACCGGATGGCGTATGCGAAACTCGTCCAGAAGCACGTCAATATTCCGATTGCCGAACGGACGCACATCAGCGCGCTTGGCGCAGTTGCGGGCGAGAAGTTAGCCGGACCGGGGCAAGGCATGAGCCATGGTCCACTTACCCTAGGCTACACGATACTCGCTGAGCGTTGCGGGCCGGAATATCCGTTCGGCATCAGCTTCGAACGGACGGTGGACGGTCCCGTTTTGCTGATCAAATGCGCCTGGGGTGGGAAAAGTATAAAAACTGATTTTCGACCTCCCTCATTGAGTACAGAGGAAGAGCCGACCGGAGCCTATTGGACGCTTTCGACGGAGCACGTTCAGGCGGTGCTTGCCGATCTCGGCAAGTACCACCCCGATTATGATCCGAAGGCGGGGCATGAACTGGCCGGGCTCGTCTGGTTTCAGGGATGGAATGACAAAGGAAACAAAGACTATGGCGAGCAGCTGGTTGCTTTTATCAAAGACTTCCGCAAAGAGCTGAAGGCACCGAAACTGCCGGTTGTCTGTGGTCTCCTCGGTCACAGCTCCTGGGCGTCAACGACTTTCCACGGCGACGTCAACAGCGGCATGCTCTATGCTGCGAGACATCCTGAGTTGAAAGGGACGGTCGACGTGGTTAACACGGTCAAATACTATCCGGTCGAACTCGGGTTTAAGGGAATGGTGAAAGCAGCCTACGGCGAGGATAGCGACGAGTTCAAAAAGGCCGAGCGCGTCATCGACCGCGCGGTTAGCAAAGACCCCGTACATTATTACGGTA
>JALGYA010000046.1 GCA_029824475.1 Fimbriimonadia bacterium
TCCAATAAGAAGCAGTGGCAGGACCCACCGCGCCCTGGCAGCCCAGCCTAAGTCGTTCATCGAATTGCCCTCAATTGGTCGTTCACTACTCAGTTCTCCACCTGACCACATAGATGGTACAGCAAAAACACCAGTTCTGCAGCGATCCGTGGAATAGACCCGACATGACCAAAAAGCAGACCCTGCTCTTTACTGGTGTCGCGCTCGCGGCGCTGCTCGCAGTGCTGGCCGGCTGCTCCAAGGCTGATGCTTCAGAAGCGGAAGACGCTCCTGATCGCGACGGCTTTGAGGGGCAGATGGGCTATTACAGCGGCGGCGATCTCGGCGTCCAATAACGCCTACTGCCGCCAATCTGCCCGAACCAGGCCCACCAACGCTCCGGGTCCGGGTATCGTACGGCTCATTCTCATGGCAGAGACGCAGCGAATCGCCAGCACAGTGGGGCTCAACGGCCTCCGGCGAAGCCGCGCCCTCAGCCTTGTTCTTCTAGTCGTCCTTATTGGGCTCCTGATTATCGGAGCTGCATAGAGGAACGACCGAAGCGAGAAGCAAGAGCACAACAGAGAAGCCTCTCCGGTCAGAACCGGTGAGGCTTCATTCATAAAACGCCTCACCGAAGAGACAAATTCTGGCATTGGAGCCGGCTGAATCCGAAGTGCTACGGAGGAAACAGCAGTATGGAGCGTACTGGCGCACAAATCGTCATGGCTGGCCTGAAAAGGCACGGCGTGAAAACGATATTCGGTTACCCAGGGGGCGTAGTTTTACCCCTCTACGACGAGATGCTTAACTGGCCTGAAGTTGAGCACATTCTGGTGAGGCACGAGCAGTGCGGAGCCCACATGGCGGACGGCTACGCAAGAGCCACCGGCGAAGTTGGGGTCTGCCTAGCGACGTCTGGACCTGGTGCAACAAACCTGGTCACGGGCATCGCCACCGCGATGATGGACAGCGTTCCCATCGTGTGCATCACCGGCAACGTCAACTCCTGGGCGATCGGTAAAGACGCCTTCCAAGAGACGGACATCCAGGGCATCAGCCTGCCGATCACCAAGCACAACTATCTGGTGACCGACATCAACGATCTGCCCGGCGTGCTCGTCGAGGCCTTCTATCTGGCCAACAGCGGCAGAAAGGGCCCTGTGCTTGTCGACATCCCCAAGGATGTCTTCACCGCCAAGACCACCAACGATTTCCCCGAGCCGGAGCCGCGTGAGGGATACATCCTCCCCGGAATGCCGGTCGAAAGCGAACTTGACGAAGCCGCCCGGCTCCTTATGGCCGCCGAACGGCCGATCATCATCGCCGGACAGGGCGCGATCGCAGCGGAGGCCACGGAAGAGCTGCTGGCACTCGCCGAGAAACTCGACTGCCCCGTCGCCAACACGCTCCTCGGCACCGGCGCCGTCCCGCGTTCACACGATCTTTCACTCGGTATGGCGGGCATGCACGGAGAAGCTGCCCCGACCATGGCGATCCAAGCCGCTGACCTCGTCGTCAGCCTCGGCAGTCGCTTCGATGACCGCCTGACCGGCGCGACGAAGTCGTTTGGCGAAGGGGCCAAGATGGTCCACTTCGACATCGACCCGAGCGAGCACGGCAAGGCTGTTCATACGCACTGCACGGTCACGGGTCATCTGAAGCCAGCCATTCAGTCGCTGCTCAAAAAGGTGGATTCGAAGAAGCATCCCGAATGGCGAGCGACGGTGAGCGGGTTCCAGAAGGACTTCCCCCTGGTGGTTCCGGAAGGCGGATTCTTCACGCGCCACGTGATCTCTGCCCTGCAGGCAGCGAACAAGGGCGACGCAATCATCTCGACCGATGTCGGTCAGCACCAGATGTGGTCCGCTCAGTTCTATCGGCCGGAAGAGCCGCGCAAGTTCCTCAGCAGCGGCGGGCTCGGCACTATGGGCTGCGGCGTTCCCTATGCGATCGGCGCCAAATTCGGTTGCCCTGACCAGGAGGTCTGGGCGGTCTGCGGTGACGGCGGATTCCAGATGACGCTCCAGGAACTCGCAGTCATGAAAGAGCACAACGTTGGAGTCAAGATCTGCCTCTGCAACAACTCATTCCTCGGAATGGTGCGGCAGTGGCAGGAGCTCTTCTTCGAAAAGCGATACAGCTCGGTTGCGATCACAAGCCCCGACTACGCGAAGCTGGCAGAGGCATATGGCATCCCGTATGTCCGATGCGAGACAGCCGAAGAAGTCGATGCGAAAATTGCGGAAGCGAGGGCCATCGACGGCCCCGTACTCTGCGAGTTTGTGGTTGAAATGGAAGAGAACGTCTACCCGATGGTCCCCGCAGGTGGATCGAACAGTGATCTGATCCAAGATCCTGACCTTAAGGTGAAAACCTCGACAGGAGGCCAGCAGTGAGCCCGACCACCAGAACGCGAACGATTACATCGCTCGTGCAGAACGAGTCAGGCACTCTCAACCGATTGGTCAGCATGTTCCGGCGGCGAGGCTTTTCTCTGAACAGCCTCAACGCAGGCGACTGCGAACGCCCGGGCTACAGCCGAGTCACCTTCGTGATTGATGCAGACGACGGCACACTCGGGCAGGTGCTCAACCAGGTTGAACGGCTCATCGAGGTCGTCGAAGTTGAGGACATCACCGACGAGACTTCCGTGACCCGCGAACTCGTGCTGGTCCACCTCTTCGGCTCGGACATCGAGCTGAACCGAGCGGGCCTGGAGTGCATCGCGAAGGGCGGCAAGATTTTGACTTTTGAACAGGGGGCAGCCACCATGGAGCTCTCTGGCGAACCGGATGAGATCGAAGAGTTTGTGGCTAACATCAGCCCACAGCTTCAGCGAACCGTCCACCGAACCGGAGCCATCGCGCTCCACACCAATCCTTGGAGATAAGAAGAGAATGGCTCAGATTTATCGAGTAAACGACGTCAACCAGAAGACCATCAAGGGTCTCAAAACCCTCATCATCGGCTATGGCAGCCAGGGTCATGCCCATGCGCTGAACCTGAACGACTCGGGCGGTCAGGTCGCCGTAGGGCTCCACGCGGCCAGCAAGAGTCGCGCCAAGGCTGAAGCTGCCGGGCTCAAGGTGATGAACGTTGATGACGGGGTCCAGTGGTGCGACGTGATGATGTTCTGTACACCTGACGTTCCGATGAAGGCGATCTACGAGTTGATGGTCCATCCGAGTCTTCGACCAGGGCAGCTCATCCTCTTCGCCCATGGCTTCAATATCCACTACGGCCAGATCGTGCCGCCTGCGGATGTTGACGTAGCCATGATCGCTCCCAAGGGCCCCGGTCACCGCCTCCGCGCGGAATACGTCCAGGGCAACGGAATGCCAGGCCTCATCGCAATCCACCAGGACGCGACTGGGACAGCCAAGGAGAAGGCTCTTTCCTACGGCTGGGGAATCGGCTGCGCTAAAGCAGGCATTCTTGAGACAACTTTCAAAGAGGAGACCGAAACCGACCTGTTCGGCGAGCAGGCAGTCCTCTGCGGCGGACTCTCCGCTCTCATCAAGGCAGGATTTGAGACTCTGGTCGAGGCTGGCTACCAGCCGGAGGCTGCCTACTTCGAGTGCCTCCATGAGACCAAGCTGATCGTCGACCTCCTGTACGAAGGCGGCCTGAGCTGGATGCGCTACTCCGTGAGTGAAACCGCTGAGTGGGGCGACTACGTTGCCGGCGACCGGGTCATCGGCCCAGAGGCTAAGAAGGCGATGAAGGAGCTTCTCGCTGAGATCCAGGACGGCAGCTTCGCCAAGAAGTGGATCGAAGAGTCCGAGAACGGCTCACCTGAGCTGATTCGAAGAAGAGCCGCTGAGCAGGAATGCGAACTCGAAAGAGTCGGCAAAGAGCTTCGCGCGCTGATGCCGTTCGTAGACGACAAGAATCCGCCAAACTAGTCGCATGGCCGCGGAGCCTCTCACCCACGAGGAATACCAGCATCTGATTCGAGCGTCCCACGTTTATAGTGGGGCGCTTAGAACTCCGTTGGATCAGGCTCCGCACCTCTCAAATCTATGCGGCAACACCGTCTGGCTAAAGCGGGAAGATCTCCAGCCGATCTTCTCGTTCAAGCTGCGCGGAGCCTTTAATTTCATGGCGTCTCTGCCTCAAAAGCAGCTTGCCAAAGGCGTAGTTGCGGCATCGGCGGGGAACCACGCTCAGGGCGTGGCCCTCTCTGCGAAAAAACTTCAGACCAAGGCCGTGATCGTCGTGCCTATCGGCACTCCTGAGATCAAGCAGACGGCCATCAAAGCGCTGGGGGCTGAGCTGATCCTCCACGGCGACACTTACATGGAAGCTGAGCAGCACGCTCGTTCGGTTGGTGAGGAACGCAGCCTGGTTTTTGTCCATCCCTACGACGATCCCAAGGTCATCGCTGGCCAAGGGACGGTCGGCCTTGAGATGGCCGAACAGTGCCCCGTCGAGCCGGACGCGGTTTTTGCACCAATTGGTGGAGGCGGGCTGATCGCAGGCATCGCTCTGGCTGTGAAGCAGGCGTGGCCCAACACGAAAGTGATTGGCGTCGAGCCCGATGACGCGTGTGCCATGAAGCTCTCAATGGAGTCCGGGCAGCGAGTAGTTCTAGACCGAGTTGGTCTGCTTGCAGACGGTGTCGCGGTCAAGCAGGTGGGAGAGGAGACTTTCCGGCTCTGCAAGGACCTCGTCGATGAAGTGATCACGGTCAACGGCGATGAAATCTGTGCTGCCGTGAAGCAGATTTTTGAAGGCCGGAGGGCGATTGCAGAGCCCGCAGGCGCACTCGCCTGGGCTGGCATCCACAAGTGGGCTCAGGTTAACGGCGAATCAGGCAAGAACCTAGTGGGAGTGCTTTCCGGAGCCAATACAGGCTTCGACAGACTGCGCTATATCGGCGAAAGAGCCCTCATCGGTGAGGGCCATGAGGGTGTCCTGGCAATCATCATCCCCGAACGCGCAGGCGCATTCCGCGAGCTGAGCCGCCTGTTCGGCAGCCACAGTGTCACGGAGTTCAACTACCGCATGGGCGACCCAAATAAGGCGGTTGTCTACGCGGGCATCGAGATTCGAGAGCGATCTGAGTTGGACGAAATCATCAAGGCTCTGAGAGCCAACGGCTACGAGACCCACGACCTGACAGACGACGAAATTGCGAAGACGCACGTCCGGCACATGGTCGGCGGTCGAGCTCCGCTTGCCGATGGCGAGCGGATCTTCCACTTCGACTTTCCTGAGAAGCCGAACGCCCTCGGCCACTTCCTCGACCACCTGGAAGGCTGGTCGATCTCGTGCTTCCACTACCGAAGCCACGGCTCTGAAATCGGCCGTGTTCTCGCAGGATTTATCAACACTCCGGGCTCGCAAGGGTCCCTCGACGAACTTCTGGAGACGGTCCACTACCCGGCGACGGAAGTGACAGACGATCCATCGATAAAACTGTTCCTACAATGAGCGACACCTTCGACCCCAAACATCATTCCAAGACGATCGCCCGAGGCGCTGACAAAACCGCAAACCGAGCGATGCTCCGTGCCGTCGGATTCGGCGACAAAGAGATCGGGCAGCCTTGGGTGGGCGTCGCCTCCGTCTGGAGCGAAGCCACGCCCTGCAACTCAAACCTAGACGAGCAGGCGCGCATCGCCGCAAAAGGCGTCCGTGACGCAGGCGGAGCCTCCCGGCTATTCAACACGATCAGCGTCAGTGACGGAATCGGCATGGGCCACGCCGGAATGAAAGCGAGCCTCGTCAGCCGAGAAGTGATCGCCGACAGCGTTGAGCTGATGATGCGAGCCCACTGCTACGACGGCCTCGTTGCCATCGGCGGCTGTGACAAGAGCCTTCCTGGCATGCTGATGATCCTCGCTCGGCTCGACTTCCCTGGCGTGTTCGTCTACGGCGGCTCGATCCTCCCCGGTCGGCACAAGGATAAGGACGTCACCATCCAGGATGCCTTCGAGGCAGCCGGAGCACATGCAGCAGGCAAGATCGACGATGAAGAGCTCAAAGCTGACGAGTGCGCCGTCTGCCCCGGCGCCGGCGCCTGTGGCGGCCAGTACACGGCGAACACAATGGCCTGCGTCTCAGAAGCCCTGGGGATGGCGCTCATCGGCTCGACTTCCGCGCCGGCAGTTGCTGAAGAGCGCGAAGCTTGGCTGAAACGAGCTGGCGAGGCGGCCATGAACTGCCTCAACACCGGCCTGAAGCCGAGCGACATCATGACAAGGAAGGCGTTCGAGAACGCCATCGCCATCGCGGTCACAACGGGTGGATCGACAAACATCGGCCTGCATCTCCCTGCGATCGCTGCTGAGCTCGGCATCGAAATCACTCTCGACGACATTCAGAGAATCAGCGACAAGACTCCGACCCTGGCTGACCTGCGGCCTGGCGGCAAATTTGTCGCTCTCGACGTGCACAATGCAGGCGGCGTCCAGGTGATCCTGAAGGCGCTGCTCGATGCAGGCTGTCTCCACGGCGACTGCATGACCGTGAGCGGCAAGACGATGGCTGAAGAGCTGGCCGACATCGTGATCCCAGCCGACCAGCAGGTTATCCGAACTGCGGACAACCCCGTCTCCCCGGACGGCGGACTGAAGATTGTAAAAGGAAGCCTTGCACCAAATGGTGGAATCGTCAAGGTCACCGGCCTGACCAACAAGTCCCTCACCGGACCGGCACGAGTCTTCAACAGCGAAGAAGAGACGATGGCCGCCGTCCAAGCTCGCCAGATCAACAAAGGCGACGTGGTCGTCATCCGCTACGAGGGCCCCAAAGGCGGCCCCGGTATGCGAGAGATGCTCGGCGTGACCGCAGCTCTCGTCGGCCAAGGCATCGGATACGATGTTGCCCTGCTCACCGACGGCAGGTTTTCAGGTGCAACGCGCGGCCTTATGGTCGGGCATGTCTGCCCTGAAGCAGCAGTCGGCGGACCGATCGGCCTTGTCGAGGAAGGCGACTCGATCACAGTCGACGCAGTGAACTGCCGACTCGATCTCCACGTCGAGGAAGCTGAACTCGCACGACGTAAAGCTGCATTCGAACCAAAACCCGCCGACGCGCAAAATGGCGCGCTCACCAAGTACGCTCAGCTGGTCGGTCCGGCCTCCAAGGGCGCTGTCACTCACCCAGGACGCTTAGGATAATTCATGATTGCCATCGCTGCGCTCGCCCTGCTCCAAGCCCAAACATCTACACCAGATCGCATTCTTCGGAATGTCACGGAGGATCTTTCCCGATCTGCCTCATACACTTGGCGGACAGCCTCAAAAGAGGCGACCATCGGCCAGATCGCCTTGGCGGATGCTGATCCAAGGTTTGCGGCATCGGCAGCCAACGTGGAAGGGTCGTCACAGGCCCTTACCGTCTCCGAAGGCAAGCAGATGTTCCACCATAAGGTGGAATTCGGCGATCTCATCCCTGACACGCTCTATGCTGCGCGACTGGGCAACGGCAAGACCTGGAGCGAGTGGATCCACTTCCGCACCGCGAAGGATGAACCAGCGCCGTTCAGCTTTATCTACTTTGGCGACGCCCAGAACAGCCTCAAGTCTCTCTGGTCGCGCACGATCCGGAAAGCCTTCAAGGACGAGCCCTACGCGGACCTGATGATCCATGCCGGCGACCTTGTCAATATCGGCAAATCAGATTCGGAATGGGGCGAGTGGTTCTATGCAGGCGGTTGGGCGCACTCCGAAATTCCAGCGGCAGCGATCCCTGGCAACCACGAGTATGGCGGCGGCAAACTCACGCCGCTGTGGCGCCCGCACTTGGACATGCCTGAGAATGGACTGAAGGGGCTTGAAGAGACGTGCTGGTACTTCGACTTCCAAGGCGCCCGATTCATCGGCCTGAACTCAAATGAGAGGATCGAGGATCAGACGGTCTGGCTGAAGGCGATCCTGGAGAAGACCAAAACGCGCTGGATCTTTGTCACCTTCCACCACCCGACGTTCTCGACCGCCACAGGCCGCGACAACAAGAAACTGCGCGAACTGTGGCAGCCCCTGTTCCAGAAGCACAACGTTGCGATCGTTCTTCAGGGCCACGATCACACCTACGGGCGACAGAACGTACCTACGGGTGTCGGCAGCATCGACGCAGGAACCGTCTATGTCGTCAGCGTCAGCGGGCCAAAGATGTACGGGATCAGCCCTGAGGCACGAAAGACGATGCAGAAGGTCGGGCAGAACAAGCAGCTCTACCAGATCGTCAAGGTCTCGCACGACAAGGTGCGATACGAAAGCCGACTCGTCACTGGTGAGCTCTTCGACTCGTTTGAGCTGACAAAGAACGCC
Source organism: Fimbriimonadia bacterium (assembly GCA_029824475.1). Taxonomy (GTDB): domain Bacteria; phylum Armatimonadota; class Fimbriimonadia; order Fimbriimonadales; family Fimbriimonadaceae; genus JALGXY01. Next base: position 8,262 of record JALGYA010000046.1, read on the forward strand.
GACGGCACAAATCGATTCTCGGCAAATTGAACCGGCACCGGCTCCTCAGCGTCTGAAAGCCTGAGGAGCCGCTATGCTTTCCCTACTTGCCGCGTCTTTGATGCTCAGCCAGGATAAGACTGGCTCTGAGCTTGTCACCGCTGATCTGATCACAGATCAGGTCGTGGTCATGCCCGGCCAAGCGATCAATATCGGCGTGCGCCTCAAGATGGAGCCGGGATGGCACACATACTGGCTGAACCCTGGAGACAGCGGCCTCGCCACGCAAGTCTCGTGGAAGCTGCCTGAAGGCTTTGCAAAGCCGAGGTCTCTTCGCTGGCCAACTCCGCTCAGGCTAGAAGCGGGCGGCCTCACCAGCTATGGATTTGAGGGGACAGCCGTCGCGATAGCCTCTCTGAGAGTGCCCGCAACGGCAGCACCAGGAAGCGAGTTCACGATCACTGCAGGTCTCGACTGGTTCGTCTGCAAAGAAACCTGCTTCACAGGATCAGGCAAGGCAGCTCTCTCTCTCAAAGTTGGTTCGAAAGACCAGTTGCCGCCGATAACTGCCAGCCCGTTAACCGCTGCATTTAAACGACTCCCCCAGCGAGCAAATCAGATTCAATTCGCTGCCCGAGCGACCGAGGACCACGTCATCCTTGACGTCCACCTCCCCAACAACTCACTCGAAAACACGAGTGGCATCTACTTTTACGCAGAGACCATCGACCTCGTCGATGCCTCCGCCCAGCAGTCTGTTGAAAAAACGGATTTTGGACTGAGAATTTTCCTCCCGAAGTCGGAGTACGCAGTCGACAACCCAAACCGCCTCAAGGGAATCCTCACAGCTCCAGTTGGCAAGACTTGGCTCGGATTGAACAATCTGCACTCTATTGTCGTTAATGCTCTATTGAAACCCACGGGCTGAGCACGGGGCTCAGTCCAGGAGGCTGTTTCATGAATAAGCGAATCGCTATCAGTGCGGCTAGCGCCGCCCTCATTTTGCTCGTTGGCACGACCGCCGCAGACGCCCAGAGACGGCAGCGAAGAGACGCTCCCACCGCTCCCAGCGGCCCTGCAGTCGATGCCCCAGCTCCCAACTTCTCAGTTCAAAACGCCGCCGGCAAGACGGTGAACCTCTCCGACTACAAAGGAAAGGTCGTCGTGCTCGAGTGGTGGAACTACCAGTGCCCGATCGTCAAGCGGCATTACGATGCTGGCGGCATGCAGAAGCTCCAGACGGAGTTCACCGGCAAAGACGTTGTCTGGCTCTCCATCTGCTCATCTGCCAAAGGCAAGCAGGGCTATGTTGCAGGCAAAGAGGCCACTGATGTCGGCAAACAAGTCGGCATGAACGCCACCGACATTCTGCTCGACGCTAACGGGAAGGTCGGCAAGCTCTACGGGGCCCGTACCACACCCCACATGTACGTCATTGGCAAGAATGGAAACCTGCTCTACAAAGGCGGAATTGACGACGACCCCCGAGGCCAAGGTGCGAAACGGCTCCACGTCAAAGAGGCTCTCGATGAAGTCCTCGCTGGCAAGGCTGTCTCAGTCAAGACAAGTCGGCCCTACGGCTGCGCCGTCCATTACTAGGATTTCTCTTATAGGCACTTGGATGGGATCGGCCTCTGCTTCGGCAGGGGCCTTTTCTATGGGTCCGTGCGAACGTCCCTTTTCCACCGGGCGTGTGTGTCCAGATACAGCCTGTTGCGACCGCCAAAAAAGACCGTCTTTCCTTTCAGTTCAGGCGGAACGGTTGGGATCGTCTTCGGGAAGTAAGGGTTGACGATCAGCTCGACATCTGAAACGCCATCCGGGATGCCAATAAACGGATTGGCGTCGGCCTGAAGGTCAGCCACCGCCTGCTCCGGCGACTTGCCCCAGAAGTTGTCGAGAGGAATCGGGTTGTCCGGCCGGTCAAATCGCCACATCCAGTAGTTTGAGTACGGCGAGTCCGGATCGGTGTTGATCGGCTGATTCACCTCTTCACGGTTGTGGAACAGCCCCTCAGCACCTGGGCTCACCCAGATCCCATCTGACTTGACGTAAGGGTGAAACACCACTAGCGCCCAGCCTGCGCGGGGGTCAGACCGCGGCCAGCCGGTCCAAGGCTTCCACCCACCGGGCAGCGACGTCTTCAGATCCCGGCGATCCGGCATCTTGTCGTCGTAGTCAATCATATAGATGTGCAGCGCCAACCCGATCTGCTTCAGGTTGGAAATGCAGGCCGTCTGCTTCGCCTTGAGCTTGACGCGAGCAAAGACCGGGAAGAGGATCGCAGCTAGTATCGCGATGATTGCGATAACAACCAGCAGCTCAATGAGGGTAAATCCGCGCATCCTTCGTGACAATTCTTTGACTCCGTCCATCTTCCTGCTTCTCAGCTTCATTTGAAGTGTAGAATGGCAGGACTCCGTTATGACAGGAAACAGGTTCATCTGGATCACTTCTGGACTAGCAGTTCTCGCCTTGATGGCAGGATGCGGACCAGGAGAGGAGAGCGCGGAAACGCTCTCAGTCAAAGTCTTCTCCGGCGGCTACGGCCACGATTTCTTTGAAGACACCGCCGAGGATTACGCCAAAGACCACGGACTTGCCGGGGCAGATGTTGAAGGCGATCCCAGAATGTGGGACAAGCTGCGGCCTGACTTCGTCGCGGGCACGCCTCCCGATGTTGCCTGGCCCGGCTGGGGCATGGACTACTGGGCGCTCGTCTACGACGGCAAGATCGAGCCGATGGACGCGTATCTCGACGAGCCTGCTTACGGCGAAGAGACCGGTGCGTGGCGAGACTCGTTCGACCCAGAACTGATGAAGCTTGGCCAGCACAATGGCAAGCAATACCTGATGCCGTTCCACCTCAACCTGAATGGCTGGTGGTACAACCAGACCCTCTTCGAAGAGAAGGGCTGGGAGATGCCGAGCACTTTTGAAGAGCTTCTCGAGCTCGGGCCCAAAATGATTGACGAGGGCGTGGCCCCTCTCACTTTCCAGGGTCAGTACCCCTACTACATGCTTTACGGGTTCATCTATCCGTGGATCATCAGTTCAGGTGGCATCGAGGCATGGAACGACTGCCAAGGCCTCGTGCCGGGAGCCTGGCAGTCTGAACACGTGCTTCGAGCCGCACAATCGGTTGAACAGCTGAGAGACGCTGGTTTCTTCCTCGATGGATCCCTTGCGATGAGCCACACGGACTCCGAGACGGAGTTCCTGCTTGGCAAAGCAGCGATGGTTCCTGTTGGAACCTGGTTCTACGCTGAGATGGCCGGCGCATGGCCTCCGGGTCTCGTGGCCGAGTTCATGCTGCCCCCGCCGTTCGAAGATGGCTTGGGCGATCCGAGCGCATTGATGGTGGCGATTGAGCCGTTCATCATTCCCGCCGATGCCAAGAACAAAGAGCTGGGAGTGGACTACTACAAGTACATCACTTCAAAGGAGATGGCGCGGAAGTTCGTGGAAGAGAAAGGCACATTGATGTCGATCAACGGCCTTGACGACGCCCGATACGCATCGTATCTTGAGACTCCTGCACGGCTCTTCCGAGAAGCCAAAGTGAAGTGGCACTCCGAGTCCCGGTTCTGGTATCCGGCTCTGGGTCAAGAGGCATCAAATGCGATGTCTGCACTCCTGGCAGGCGAAGTCACCGCTCAAGAGTTCTGTGACCGCATCGAAGCTCAGGCTGAGTTGACTCGCAACGACGACAGCATCATCAAGCACACAGTTGACTAGCCCCGCAGGCCCCGACGATCGCTTAGCTAAGGCACCCGAGAACTCGGGTGCCTTCTCTAAGCTGTCTGGTCTGTTCGCCTGGGTCAAGACTGCCCGCGGGCGATTCGCCTTCATCTACTTGATGCCAGCACTGCTCCTGTATGGAGGCTTTGTGCTGCTGCCACTGGCGCAGTCCTTCCGGCTCTCAACCTATCGGTTTACTGGCCTCTCTGACAAGGAAGAGTTCGTCGGGCTGGCGAACTTCAAAAAGCTCTTCTCAGACAAGGTTTTTTATGAGTCTCTCGCCAACAACGTCTGGCTGCTCATCTTCTCGTTTGCAGTGATCCTCTTCTTCGCGATGCTGATCGCTCATGCGTCGCAGGACGAGACGCGATTCGGCAAATTCCTCCGGGCCGTCTACCTCTTCCCTCACGTGGTCTCGCTCGTTGTGGTCGCGATGCTGTGGAAGGCCATCTATCACCCCAAGCAGGGCATGATCCAGCCTGCATTTGAGAATCAAGGCTGGACGATTCCCGGCGTCGACTTCAAGCTTGGCATCCTCGGCTCTCCAGATTCGGCCTTGATGTGGGTCGGGTTCTCTTTCGTCTGGTATGCACTCGGGTTCTACATCATGGTCCTGGCTGCAGGGATTCGCTCGATCCCCGAAGAGGTCAAGGAGGCAGCCGCCCTCGATGGTGCATCAGGCCTCTTCCGGTTTGGAAAGATCACCTGGCCGCTGCTCTGGTCGGTGCGCAGGATCGTTGTGATCCACATCTCAATTGCGGTGATGAACACGTTTGCGCTGGTCCGGCTGATGACGGATGGCGGACCAAACCGTGCAACCGAAGTCACCTTGAGCTATCTCTACAAACGCGGCTTCTCACCCGACAGTTTCTACGGTGAAGCGACCGCCATTGGTGTGGTCAACTTCCTCGTCGCGCTGGCCGTAACCGGCATCGTGATTCTCGTCTTCCGACGTGACCCGACGGAGGCGAGACGATGAAGAACTTCTTCTCTTGGGCCTCTAAGTACGTCTTCCTCTGGATATTCATCGCGGTCGTGATCTTCCCGATCGGCTGGATGACCCTCAACTCATTCAAAACGACGAGAGAGATTCAGGCGAACCCGTGGTCGCTGCCACAGGAGCTGGCTGCTAGAAAAGCTCCACTTAAGACAGCTTCAACTCAGCTGTTCGATGGCATCGAAGCTCTGCCTGACACGATGCCGCAGTCAGCGGCCGAGATGCGCGAGATAGCCGCGCTCCTCCGCTCATTGACTCTGGAGCCCGTAATTGAGCGGCATGGCGATCAGGACTTCACTATCCTGGAAGCAGGCGGGGCGATCCCCACCATCAAGCTCTATGCGCCCGAGCTGCGTGATGCCGGAACCTACGTCGGTCGATCAGACCGCGTGGCGCTCAATATTGAGAACGCGGCCGACACACTCGAATCCGGCGACTTGCAAAGGGCGAACTCGCTGCGTGGGCGGCTCGACGACGACATCGTAGACCTCAAAGAGGACTTCAACGAACTCGCCGGGCTCGCGAGCGGCAAGGCCAAACAGGGCATCTTTGGCAATTACGCGGAGGCCTGGACGACGACAAAAATCGGCAAGGCGTTCTTCAACTCGCTGTTCGTCAGCGCGCTGACGATGATCATCCTGATCCCTGTCGCTGCGATGGCGGCGTATGTGCTTTCCAAATACAAGTTCCGCGGGTCCAACTCGATCTTCATGCTCTTCCTGGGCGGGATGATGTTCCCCCAGTTCCTCGTGATCGTGCCTCTCTTCCTGCAGATGGCCAAGCTCGGCCTGGACGACAACCTATGGGGCCTGACGATCGTCTATATCGCGTTCTCGCTGCCATTTACGGTCTTTGTTCTCACCGGCTTTTTCCATCAGCTTCCTGACGAGCTGATTGAGGCCTCGATGCTCGACGGCTGCAGTCACGGCAGAGCCTTCTGGAAGATCATGCTTCCGCTTGCAAAGCCAGGGCTTGTGGTCGTCACGATCTTCGACGTGATCGGGCTGTGGAACGAGTACAACCTTGCTCTGGTCCTGATCAGATCAGGAGAAAAGTACACGCTTCCGAAAGCCTTGGACAGCCTCCAGATGACGGCTCAATACCTGGGCGACACTGGCGCATTGATGGCGGCGATGGTGATCGTGATTCTGCCGGTGCTCATCGTCTACTGGCTGCTCAAAGAGAAGATCCACGAAGCGATGCTCGCTGGTGCGGTCAAGGGCTAGCCGAGGTTAGATTCGCCGACTGCCTTCCGGCACGCGACCACTTCGGGCGCGACCAGTTGGAACCGAGCTTCCAGTTCGTTCAGCCTCTGCTGGATGTACTGCTGCTCTTTGAGAATCTCTTGTGAGAGACCCGTCAGATCCTGCTCGGCCTGCATGAGGCCGTCGCGGATGACCTCCTGCTCAGCAGAATATTGGCGAGTCAGTTCTGCCTGCTGGGCCGCGTTGAGGCCGTGGTACGAAGACTCCCAATACTGCGCCTCCAGCCTCTCCCGCCAATTCAGAAGGTCGTCAGCAACTCCAGATCGCAGGAATGAGGCAGAGGAGAGGTTTTTGTCGGTGATGTCAGCTGCCGTCTCAACACCAGCTCGAGAAAGACGCCGTTTCAGTTCTGCGCCAGCGCTTGGGATATCGGCGGCGAGAATCGTGTACTTCCGGAGGAATATGAGAAGATGGGCCCCGAATGACCGCTCCAGGTGCACGATCCTCAGCGAATCGAGGCGTTCGGGAGAGAGGACCGACTGCTCATACATGGCGTGAGCATTGTCCCGTCGGCTCTGGTACCAGCCTGCATCCGCCATCAGCCGCCACCGGCTGCCGAGCGC